>JAYRVB010000487.1:0-3602 GCA_041918775.1 Chitinophagales bacterium | reverse complement strand
GGTCAGGTCTATACTGCCGGCAGGCGTACTGTGGTCGTGACATCCGGTGCAATATGCATCCATGATGGCGCTGATCGTGCCGCTGTATGTAACCGCAGCAGTATCACAATCCGTGCAGGAATTGTTCAATGCCCCTTGATCCATCCAGGTAACCAACATGGCGATCTCAACCGCGGTCAACTTGGCCATCGGCGCTGGCGGCATGCGGTCGTCTGAATCATTGTCGGTGATCACTTCATACAGGTCGCAGTCGGTCGGGTCGAAAATGTCGATGATATCTGCATCCATAATGTCCTCATAGGTGCTCAATACTATTCCTTCTTCATGCGACTCCACATCGTGACAACCACTGATGGCACAGTTGCTGATAAAAATAGGGTAGATGTCATTGACAAAATACACGGTATCCTCATCGCAGTCAGAGACAACCAATGTGGTATCCGGCCCGCCCGTTGTATCGATGGGCGTTAGCGGAGTATCCTCATCCAATACCAGGTCGATCGGATCGTGTTTACAGGCTTGAACTATGACAAAAAGTGTGGAAATCAGGGTAAACAATAAAATAGTTCTACGCATACTTGAATTTATAACGCAAAGGTAGACGGCCAATTGTGCGGTATTAAAGACAGTTTTCAGGCCTTTCCGCAATTTATCCGCAGAAGTCCGGCGCATACCCTGATGAAAAGTTTGGCACGATTCTTTATTTTCGCATAGGAAATAGCCTTTTTATGAAAAAACTGCAACTCTTATTTCTCGCGCCTTTTATGGCCACAACGGTATTTGTGTCTTGTGAAGACTTGCAACTTGACGACCTTTTGTCTGACGGTGATGTGGTTGCGGCACTAAAAGAAGCGCTGACAGTAGGAACCGACACAGCTGTTTTTCAGGGATCTGCATTGGATGGATATCTAGGAAATCCGGACATCAAGATCTTTTTTCCGGAAGAAGCCGGCATTGTGCAAACCGTGGTAGGGGCGATTCCCGGTGGCGACCTGCTGATCGATGAATTCATCGTTTCCCTCAATCGCGCTGCTGAAGACGCTGCTGATGAAGCAAAACCTATTATTAAGGATGCAATCGTAAACATTTCTTTTGATGATGCCATGGCTATTCTTGATGGCGTAGACACAGCTGCAACAAATTACCTCAGGTTAAATACTTTTTCCAGCCTTTATGATGCCTTCAAGCCCGATATTCAAAATAGTCTGGAAAGCGTTGGTGCCCAGCAGGGCTGGGAAGAGGTGATCGATCTGTATAATACCATTCCATTCACCGAAGATGTAAACACCGACCTCGCTGATTATACCACAAACAGAGGCTTGGATGGCTTGTTCCATCTGGTGGGTCAGGAAGAGATCAAGATCAGAAATGATATCGAACATCAGGTGTCTGATCTACTGCAGGAAGTATTCGGCGGAAATTAAGTCGAAACTGCTTTAACATACGCACATTTTTATACTATTTGCACGTATCTGTCCTTCGCAGATACGTGTTACTTTTGAGGCATGGACATCACCTATTGCCTCCGCGATTCTCTTGATCACATGCGTATTCCGGAGGCCATTGCCGTAGTGACAGGTGTGCTGAGTGTCTGGTTTGCGCGGAAGGAATCGGTGTTGGTGTATCCGGTTGGGCTTGTAAGCGTTTTGCTATATACCTATATCTGCTTCGAAGTGAAATTGTATGCAGACGCAGCCATTCAGGTATATTATGCCGTGATGTCGGTGTATGGCTGGTATTTTTGGCTTAAAGGAGGAAAGGGTGATAGTGCTGGTTCTGAAGCAGAAATCGTCAACATGACACCCCTCCGGCAATCCTACTGGCTTTTGTTCACCATTGCTTTAGGATTTGTGATCGGTTTGGTGCTGAAAACCTATACAGACTCTAACGTGCCATATTGGGATGGTATTACTACCGCAATTTTTTACACCGCAATGTTACTGATGGCCAGAAAAGTAATAACCCACTGGGTATATTGGATCGTTGGGGATTTGATATGCATTCCATTATTTTTTTCCAAAGGATTGTGTTTGAGTTCGTTACAGTACGTTATATTTACCGTGCTCGCTGTTGCAGGGTGGATGGCCTGGAATAAAAAACTGCGTGCAATGCCTTATGCGTAAGATCGTATTTACAGGACCCGAATCAACAGGCAAAACAACATTGGTGCAGGCGCTTGCAGAGCAATTGCATGTGCCGTTCGTGCCGGAAGTGGCGCGAACCTATATCCACAACCTCAACAGACCGTATCAATATGAAGACCTGCTCAATATCGCCATGTTACAAATGAGCGAAGAGGAGCGTATACGCAGCATGCACCCGGGTGTATTACTGTGTGATACAGATCTCTTGACCATAAAGGTTTGGGCTGAAGATAAATTTCATCACTGCGAATCATGGATCACCCATGCGTTGTGCGACAGGTCTCCTGAAATGTATTTTTTGTGCGCACCGGATTTTCCCTGGCAACCTGATCCGCAGCGAGAAGACCCCACACGTCGTGAACACCTGTATACCTTATATCGCGAACATCTGATACAATGTAAATTGAGATTCATCGAACTGACCGGTTCTGTCGAAAAGCGGAAACATGCCGTATTGCATTATCTGCATCCTACCAATCAGCAACTTTTTTGAAGATATTGTGTTACCTTTGACACATCTCATGGGGTGTCGCCTTTGTGCTCTTGGCGACTGAGATCAAACCCATCGAACCTGCCGGGTTATGCCGGAGAGGGATTGAGGAAATAGTTTTCTTTCCGGCAAAGGCTCCATTTGCGGATATTCATGTTTAAGCCTTTGCTATGCAAAAATACATTTTCGCATTTTTTCTATTTCTGTGCTGTGTTTCAGCTATCACTTATGCGCAGGGAAATCTAAATGGTGTTGTCATCGACCGCGATACAAATGCACCCCTGGCATTTGCAACAGTTTCCACAAAGGATACCACGGTGATATGTGATGCGCAAGGGCAGTTTAATATCCCGAATTACACCTATAGTCCATTCCATGTTACCTACCTCGGATATGCACAGGAATCGCAAATGCCTACAGTGTTTATTGAAACGCCATCTTATGATCAATCAGTAACTATTTACATGTATAGTACCATGCAGGCATTACAATTGGTGTCGGTAATTGCCCTGCGTGCTGATGAAGGAATGCCGGTTACACTTACCAATATCCATGGGGCTACTTTGCAAAAAAATAATTTCGGTGAGGATTTGCCGATGTTATTGGAAGCATTGCCTTCTGCGGTAGCCACATCTGATGCCGGAAATGGCGTGGGATACACCGGTTTGCGCATTCGCGGAAGCGATGCTACACGTGTAAATATTACGATCAACGGTGTGCCCTATAATGATGCGGAATCACAACAAACCTATTGGGTGGATCTACCGGATTTTGCATCAAGTGTGGATGATATTCAGGTGCAGAGAGGTGTTGGTTCCAGCACCAATGGCGTAAGTGCGTTCGGTGCTTCGGTTAATATTCATACAAATAATTTAAGTGAACTTGCTTCATTAAGTGTGCAGGCTGCAACCGGATCATTTGGTTTGCGAAAAGGAATGATCAATTATCAATCAGGTCGCTTTGCCGAT
>JAYRVB010000486.1:0-8584 GCA_041918775.1 Chitinophagales bacterium | reverse complement strand
CCCGCACTGTGCAATTCAACATTTAGCGCGGATAGCGTTTCTATTAAGGTTGATTCATCTGCTATGGGTATGTGCAGTGACGCAAAGGTTGATGTCATGATACCTGCATTTCATATACAAATGTACGATCGCCGAAGTACTGCGTTAACATAGGCAGAGGCACAATGAGTCCGGCATCAGTATCGATACACTTCACCTGATCAAAATGCACGAGCAGGAGGTCGTGATTTGGAATGATGCGCATCGTATCCATGCCTGCAGTTACCGGGATGGTGACTACATTATCCGGAAAAAACTCGTGCACCAACATGATCTTTTCCGGAGTAGGTGTTTCAAACCGCATGTTGCCCTGTGCATCTGCTACGCTTTCTTCCGACACCATATCACTAATGGCAAATCCATGCAACATGTTGGCGAAATACACATCAGGCTTGTCGAGCTGCACAAGAAAATGTCCCTGTTGCTGATGTGATTCCGATAATAGGGTAAATCCTTGTTTTTCGGCATAGGCGGATTGCAGGATAATCACATCATTGATCTTTTTCCAAGTGCCATAGCCATGGCGATCTACAGCACCATAGGCAAAATAAAATTCAAATGTATTATCCTCATGAAGGTTGATACCGCTAGCGGTTTCTCTGGTGCCGGTGAGATGGTATGCGCTCATCTTAACTGATTAACGGGGTGGTAGGGGGGGAGTGTGGAAGTGTGGAAGTGTGAAAGTGTGCAAGTGTGAAAGTTAGCAAGTTAGCAAATTAGCAAGTTAGCAAGTTAGCAAATGTGCAGATGTGCGAATGGGTGAATGTGCTGATGTACTGATGTGTGAATGTGGGTGATGGGGGGGTGAAGGGTGGAAGATTGGTTTAGCGGATGACGGTTACGTTGCCTTTTTTGGTGATAATGGTGCCGTTGTTGGCTGTAAAGATGATGAGGTATGCGTAGGTGCCAACCGGGACGATATCGCTGTTGAATGTGCCATCCCAACCGGCGTTGATGTCTTGTGTTTCAAAAATGATCTCGCCATATCTGTTAAAGATCTGCATGCTATAACCTTCTTCTGTGCCGTAAATAATGACCGGTTTGAAAATGGTATTCACCCCACCCGGTACGATGGCATTAGGCACATAGATGCGTGGCCCTTGTTCCAGGCATAGTACGTTTGAAGCGGAGATCAACATTTCATCTACGCCATTTTCTGCGGCGGTGAGTCTGAAGTCGCATTCGATGCGATAACAAAACTGATCTACAAGGTTGACGAATGCGGATACATCATCCAGATAGGTAAGTGTACCGGCAGGCAGTGTGGCGATCAAATTGAATCCGGCGCCATCATCGCGATATAAGCGATATGCATTGACCACCCCGTTTGTAATTTCAAACGCGTTCCAGTTGAGGTTGTTGGTGAAATTCGCATTATCATTTCCTTTTAACAAAATGGTTTTCACGTAGCCTGAGGGCATTTCAATATCGCAACTGTCTATGGTAACCACCTGATAATAGAACGGCACAGAGATCGTGGCCATGCTGTTGTCGTTGTATGTATCAATTAATGGTACGGGAATGGTGATCGGTGTTGTGCCCAAATTGCTGTAATCGATATTGTTGGTGCTTCGCTGAACTGATATTTTTTCAAGGTCGGCAATATTATCCGGATACCATTCAATGGTAATTTGTGTCGGACTGGCCACAGTGGCGTTGCGTATGATGGTATACGCAGCGGGCTGAACAATATTGACATCCATGCACACCTCATTCGACACAGATATCGCTGTTCCATCTGCGCGCACAGCCTGAATGGTGATACACATATTATCACCGTCGTCGACACCTGTTAATGAATAAGATAGTGTACCTGGTGGCACATCATCGAACAATACAGCGCCGGCAAAATTTTTATTTACCCAGATCTGGTACTCAGTAACCCCGGCTGTCCAGGTATCATATGCATTCCAATTCAATTGCAGTGCGTCTGAGCAATCCACTTGTTGTACGGTAAGATAAATTGTATGGTGTGCATCGTTATTAAATGGACCAATAGTGCCACAACTATCGCGAGCAGCTATTGTATATGTTTCCACTCCGGCAGTTGGGTCGCCGGTGATATCCGTATACACAGATGTGAAGCGACCATACACTGTAGCCACAGGTGTAAATCCGCCGGCATCACGATAAATGATATAAGAATTCGTTTCCGGAGAAGGAGAAGGCAACCAATGAATTTCCGAAAGTCCGCCTGTAACCGTAACGTAATCGAGTATTGGAGCAACCGGGTCGATATTGTCGAGGGTATCGCTGGTGGTCATGGTAAACCCGGGGCAGGAATAGATGGCCAGCACGTAGTAGTACCAGGTATTCAAGGCCCCATCGGCTCCCACATGTGTATAGGTAGTAGTTGCAAAAGCAGGTTCTGTGCCAAGAAGGCTGAAGCTACCCGGCAAACCGGTGGAGCTGAACCATATCTGATACTCGACAAAGGCGCCGCAGCCTTCAGGGGAGGCTCCCCAAGTGACCTGGACATCGCCGTTGATAAGCGTTTGGGCACAAAGCAGCTCAGCGGGTATGGTAGATTGCGCCATCAGCCTGCCAAACAGCATCATGCCGGCAATGCATAGATATAAAAGGCCTTTTTTGATCACAACTGGTAGCAAGTAACGCAAATTTCGGACTTAAGTTTCAAAACACTGCGCCATCGGTGCACAGCCCACACCTGAAACCGTCCGTTATAGTATGCTACACGCAAAAATCAGGCCTTTCGTTGGGAAAAGCGGCGAAAACAACCTGATCGGGTCTAAAACTTGAATCCGATGGACAATCCGCCATCAAATATCAAAGGAGAGTCGCCAAAACGTACATAATTGTACTTGAATGGCTCATCCACATTATTCAGAAACTCCTGAGGAACAGCACCGGCGTCATAAGACTGCCATCCACCTCCATATCCCAGTCCGAACCACAGGTCGAACACAATGAGGTCAGATAATATCCATTGTGATCCCATAACAGCCAGTAGGTTAAGGGTAAAATCGGTACCTGATACTTCATCTGCATAATATACGTATGGGAAAACAGTATAGTCGTAGTAACTCAAACTATCACTCCAGGCAAAATAATTCACCATGACCATAGGTTTAAAATACAGGCCTTTCATATCATTGACCGCGGCATCATCTTTCCTGAAATACATGCGAGGGCCAAATGCTGCGTATCCACCCATAAATTTATCGCGTTCAAAATAATCGCCTAAACGCAAGCCGATCATCCCGGCATCATAATCCATCGAAATAAAATCGGAGCGAGGTACTTCGAGTGAAAATCCCATACATCCACCAACCGGTGTGAAGAAATCATACTTCAATGATTTTTCATTGCCCTGAGCTGATACAATCAACCCGGAGATCAACAAACTCAATGTTACGATTAGCTTTTTCATGCACTTATTTTGATTAAAACTACAATAAAACTTCATGCCAATCAATGACTATGGTCAATAATCAGGTCACCCTACACAAATTACCGCACATACACCCTGCAATACCTGGTTCAACGCACTAGTCCGATAGACAAACCTCCGTCGAATACCAATGGCGACATACCCATTCTCGTATAACTGTATTTAAATGGTTCATCGCGTGGTTCCAGATCACTCCGATATCTGGAATCTACGGTGCGCCAGCCACCACCATATCCAAGTCCGAACCAAAGGTCGAGAACCACTTTATCAAAATACACATCCTGTACACCCAGAGAAAGCAGCAAATTGAGCGAAAGGTCCGTGCCTGTCAAATGGTCGGTCAGGGGTAATCCGTTATCAGCAATTATTTCTTCGGAGTCTTCGTAATAAAACCCGTTGAATAGTAAAGAGGTTTTTACATAAGGTCCTCGAAAATCGTTTCGTTCAGCCATGTCTTTATCAAAATACAATCTGGGACCAATAGAAGCATAAGCGCCGTAAAAGCGCTCTTCCACAAAATAGTCGCCTAACTTCACCCCGATACCCCCCAATTCGTAGTCCCATGATACAAAATTTGAACTTGGGACCTCCATGCTCAATCCAAGACATCCGGCCACGGGGCTGAAGAAGTCAAATGTAAAAGCCCTATGTGAAGTCTGTGCTGTAGAAATCTGCGCGCAACATGCAAACACGCATAAAAATGCAAACTTTTTCATGGAAATAATTTTTTTAAGTCTATAGGCACTTACACAGCATCTGTATGTGTTACTTTCTTTTCACGTACCAGACGCCAAAAGATAAAACTCAGGAATAAACTCACAGCGCTGATCTCAAATATCAGCACTTTGTTTTCTGCTGCATCAATGAAATGTGATATCACGAGACTTACAATGAGCTGGGGAATAACAATACTCATATTAAATATACCCATGAACAATCCCATGCGCTGTTTATTCACCTTTTCACTCATAATGGCAAAGGGCAGGCTCACGATAGCCGCCCATCCAATACCACAAATGGCCATACAGGTATACACCATAGCGGCGCTTTTTCCATAAAACGCCAGCAAAGCATAACCCAGGCTCATGATCAGAATTGCCGTTGATTGTACTGCGATCCGACCGAATTTTTTTGTCAGGGGTTCTAACACAAACGCAGGTAGAAATGCGCCCACTG
The DNA here is from genome assembly GCA_041918775.1 of Chitinophagales bacterium. Taxonomy (GTDB): domain Bacteria; phylum Bacteroidota; class Bacteroidia; order Chitinophagales; family BACL12; genus UBA7236. The sequence goes on along the minus strand of JAYRVB010000486.1, from coordinate 3,957 downwards.
CATTTAATATCAGAAAAGAATAATTGATGAGTTTACCGATATCATCGTTCTGCGTAGCGTTTAACACCGCATCATCTTCTGCGTGAAACAATACTTGTTTGGCAAAAGCGAACATAAATACAAACATGGTTTGTACACCAAGCCATGAAAACGCGTTGGCCAGATATATTTTGATCAACTCGTTTGCTTCTGCTTTTTGTGTATGTGCTGTGATATCCAGGGCATTGATCTCTGCTTCTGTGGGATCCTGTGCAAGTACTTTGGGTTCTTCAATAAAAAAAACGGGAATGATACTGAAGGCCAGCACGATGAACACCCCGGCATAGATAAGGGTATAATTATCCAACTGCGCACCAATGAAATAGGCCAGCACACCCATAGTGCCGGATATGGTTTGCATCCAGGTATACCCTTTGGTGCGCGCCTTTCCATCGGGGGTAACATCTGTGATGATACTACGGGTGGGATTAAAGCCCAGGTTGATGGCCAGATCGAGTGTCATGGCCACTACCAGTGCAATGGGCACGAGGCTGTCGGCGCCAAATAATTTCTGGATCATATCCAGGTTCGGCAGACAGAGCAACATCAATGCCGCAATGGTGCCTCCTATGAGGATAAAGGGCCTTCTTCTTCCACCCCAAAACCAGGAGTTATCAGAGATCAATCCAACCAACAGTTGCATGATCAATCCTGCAAGTGGTCCACTAGCCCATACCAGACCGATCTCCTCAATATTTAACTGATACCGGGTGGATAATATCCAACTGAGGGCGCTGATCTGCACACAAAGGGCAAAACCCATGGCCGTTGCCGGTAGTGCGAGGATGGCGTAAAAGGAATTACTGAGGCGTTTCTGTATGTCGAGCATGTGGAAAGTACATTTAAACAAAATACACCTCAAAGGTGCACAACAAAATCAATTTCATAAAAGTATTAAATTGCCTTCGAATTGACGATATCGTTATGGAAAAACCGCGCTTAGGATTTTGGCAGATATGGAACATGAGTTTTGGGTTCCTGGGAATACAATTCGGATTTGCCCTTCAAAACAGCAATGCATCGGCCATTTTACAAAATTTTGGTGCTGATATTCATCAGCTATCCTGGTTTTGGCTGGTTGCACCGCTCACAGGTATGCTTATTCAACCCGTGATCGGTCATTATAGCGACAGAACCTGGAATCGTTTGGGCCGAAGAAAACCTTACTTTTTAGTTGGAACTATTCTGTGTTGTCTTGCCTTGATCATGCTACCCAATTCTGCCGCATTTGTTGCAGGAAAAGGCGCCCTGATGATAGGTGCCGGTTTCCTCATGATCATGGATGCCAGTATCAATGTGGCAATGGAACCATTCAGGGCCTTGGTGGCAGATAACCTGCCCGATAAACAGCGCACGCTGGGCTTTTCCATACAAACATTTTTGATCGGTATCGGTGCGGTGATCGGCAGTTGGTTGCCTTACGCATTGGCGAACTGGATGGGTGTTTCTGATTCTGCGCCTGACGGTCAGGTAGCCGACAATGTGATCTATGCGTTTTATATCGGCGCCATTGTTTTTTTTGGCGCCATCATGATCACTATTCTGTTTGCGAAAGAATATCCACCTGCAGAATACGAATTATATCATGGTAAACCCTCGCGTCATGGTCAGGGCTTAAGGGAAATTCTGAATGATTTCAACAAAATGCCAAAGACCATGCGGCAACTTGGACTGGTTCAGTTTTTCAGTTGGTTTGCATTATTTGGTATGTGGGTGTTTACCACCCCGGCTATTGCGCATCATGTATATCATCTACCGATAGACGATACCTCCAGCGACGCCTATCGCGACGCAAGCAACTGGGTTGGAATTATTTTTGGTGTGTACAATGCTATTAGTGCCTTATACGCCATTTTTCTTCCGGTGATCTCCAGAAAATTCGGAAGAAAACTCACCCATGCCTTTTCACTCACTTGTGGTGGTATTGGATTGATCTCTATGTTTTTTGCACAATCGCCGGAAGCATTGATCTTCAGCATGATCGGTGTGGGTATTGCCTGGGCCAGTATTTTGGCCATGCCCTATGCGATCCTTGCAGGAAGCATCCCTCCGGGAAAAATGGGTGTGTATATGGGGATCTTTAATTTCTTTATCACATTTCCGCAAATCATCAATGGTATTGTTGGCGGACCAATAGTGAGTACCATCTACAACGACAATGCGATATATGCGATCATCATGAGTGGCATCTTTATGTTCTGCGCCGCTATATCAGTATTATATGTGCACGATGATGGCGACATTCAGGCGGTATCAACAAAACCGATCTCTTAAAACGCGTGGGCGCTGAACTGCCCTCACACAAACCGCTTCAACACCGGCGTTTTTTGCATGAGTGTAACAATGCCCATGGTGATGGCCGTTACAATAATGGCTGCTACCGGAATAGTGATGAATGGCACTACATGGATTGCAGGTGGGTATATGCCGATCACGCCCATAAAAATTCCTTCAAACGCTTCGATAATGAGCGGGTGTAGCAGATATATCCCAAAGGTGGTGCCACCCATATAGGCCAGTATTTTGTATTTGCGTTCCGAGAAATTGCGGAAAGCATGCATCGCATAGTGTTCGAGTAAAATAAATGCAGATCCCGCCATGATAAAAATTCCGGGACGATGATGCGACAACCAGAACACCTGCATTTTGTCATGCACATCACTGTCGTACCAGGCAAATATCACATTTGCAATATAACTCACCACGAATACGATCCAGGTAAAGCGGATCTGCTTTTTTGAAAACTGATAATGCATCAGGTAATACCCCATTAAATAAAATCCGAGATACGGAGTAACGATGGGAATATTGAAGCCCAGTGAAAAATCCCAATAATTATACGCAAGTGGCAGCACCACATCAGAAAAAACCCAGAGGGCTAAGAGGTACCATTGATCTGTACGCGAGAGCACCGGAACGAGTTTACGCAACAGCGGCGTTACCAGATACATCCCGATGATCATATACAAAAACCACAAGTGGTCATAAACAGCGCCGGCAAATGGATTGCGCAGTACCTGATGCCACCACAATTCGGTATGTTGCAAATAGGACCAAAGTCCCTGTCGATCTTCAGGGGCGATTTGGTAGTAAGATTGCAATACCAGGTGCACCTCATACACGATCGTCCAGAAAAACAATGGTACGAACACGCGGGTGAACCGCTTCCGGAAGAAGTCTGTATACGGCTCGTTATGACTAAGCAGAAGTGCGCCGCTGATCATGAGGAAGATAGGCACCCCTGCGCGTCCTATGGTGTCGAACATGAGGCATACGATCCAAAAAGCGGATTGTGTATCGGATTCCCTCCAAAGCCAAGGTGTGGCGATGTGCAATTGCACCACGGCAAAGGTGGCGATGAACCTCACCAGATCGAAATGCACAGCACGCCTTCGTATGGGCAAATTTGGGTCAATGCTCATGTGGGTGTAAAATTAATGTTTTCTTCATCGAGCCGGAAACAAGCACCTACACCCTATAGGCACGGGCGGGTATGTTAAAGATTCATAAAATGACCATCATATTTAACATATGCCACATACATTTTCTTATTTTGTGTCAACAACCCAAGCCCATGCGCGTTATCCTGAGGCGCCTCCTCCTCCCACTCTGCATCCTCTTACCCGTAATACCCGGCTGTAAAAAGGAAAGCAACCCTGAAGAAGTTGCACTGCACTTCTTTGATGCATTGTACAACGCTCATGACCTTGAAAAGGCAGAAATGTTGGTTACCACTTCAAGTCGGGAAAAATTACATGCTGATTTTAAATACATTGAGGGTGCGTTAGCCATGCTAGCAGACGACACAGAAACTACGTTTTCGTTTGATGTAATCGAAGAAAAAACCAGCACGTATGGTGATTCTGCCTTTGTGTATGTATGGAGTTCTGTAGATAGTTCAACGATGGAAACTTTGTT
>JAYRVB010000485.1:0-3784 GCA_041918775.1 Chitinophagales bacterium | reverse complement strand
TTTGTATCCGGAGCGTTTAGGCAAACACATCTGGACTTTGAGCGATTGGAATGCATATTTGCAAACCACAGCTAACACCAATGCGGAAACGTACAAAGCATTTGAAATTTCTACACCTAAAAACTGATCAACATGAAAAAAACGATATTCTATAGCCTGTCCGCATCAATGATCGTGGCAGGTATGATACAAACGGCAAACGCACAGATCGTAAGCGGTGTTTCTTTCCTGAAAGGAAAATGGATAGAACTGGCTGTTTCTGAATGTGGAACTTATGGCTCAGGTGCAGGTGGTACCATAGTTGGTGCTCCAGAAGGATACCATGAGAATAATTTCGATGGTTCACTTAGTTTCACCAATGACAATGGTATGGATGGATGGGATGTTGGTGTTCCGGATCAGTGTGGGGACTTTATCATGCCCGGTTCTCCTGAAGAGGGTTTCGCCATTCAAATTGGTACAGCCGGTACTGTGTATTCAAATGTTCAGCCATGGTGTAATGGTGGCACTCCGGCATTTCCGGGTGCAAACATTACCAATAATAATGTCGGGGGTTCTCGCAGAACGATCTGGCAAGGTACTAATGAAGAATTAGGACTTGCGGTTGCTCAAACTACCTACTGGCTGAACTCCAAACAGTCTTATATTACTATTGTAGATATCTGCAATATTGGTGATGATCTGTACGATCTATACTATGCACGTAACTCCGATCCGGATAACGACCAGGTTACCGCAGGTACTTTTGTTACTACGAATAACGCCAGGAGACAATATCTGACTGATGGTTATTCTCAGGTTATGGCCAGCAGTAGCATTGGTTCACCTTGTTATATGGCCTATGTAACCGGCGATTCGCGTGGTAAAGTTTCTCGTGGAAATTTTGCCATGGGTGAACCTTCTGACATGTGGAATGGAACAGGTGGATATATCCAGACTTCCGGAGCTGTTGATGGAGATGTGGCCATTCAGGTCTCCTTTAAGATGGATACCTTACTCCAAGGTGATTGCGGATGCTTTACCTATTCAACTATGCTCACTACAGCGGGTTTGACCAATCAGATTGACCTTACCAATACAGCATGTACTTTATTAGGTACATTGACACGTTATGGTACAGACATGATTGAAGAGTATCTGGACAATCCGTCAGATTTCGTACATAACTCCATGGTGGCTTATCCGAACCCATCAAATGGCAGTTTTTCAGTGAATCTGTTTGAAATGGAAAATGCTGACCTGACAGTGACCAACGCAATAGGTGATGTAGTTTACAGCGTGAACAACGTAAGTAAATTCGTTCCTGTTGTATTGGATGTGCCTGCGGGCTTGTATTTTGTAAATGCTTATTATGGTGAAGGCAAAGTGATCACCAAAACTATGGTTATTGAATAAAAATATGCTGCATATTAAAAAGAGCCACCCAAACAGGTGGCTCTTTTTTTATGTCATTTATGCTTGTGTCATTTTACGATCTCTACTACTGTTCCTTTTTGGCAAACAGAGTAGATCTCGTCAATATGTGCATTCTTGAGCGAAATGCAGCCGAGTGTCCAGTGTTCCATTTCATCGATCCAATGATCTCGGCCTTCAGGCACACCGTGTATGCCGATCTCACCACCAATACCCGCATCTTGTGGAATTTCTCCTGCAGCTTTGGATGCATTGTGCTTTGACCAGCTCTCAGCTGTAGGATAGTCTATCCAGAGAAACTTGCTCCACTTGCCATGCGGATATAAATTACGCAAGGTAAAGTTGCCTTCCGGTGTACACAGGTCGCCTTCCCTGCGTTTATCCTCTATCGGATTGCCACCCAAGACTACAGGGTAGCTTTTGATCACCAGAGTGTCATGCATGACCTGTAATATAAAGGCTGATTTATCAATATGCAGGCGCACGTCTCCTTTGGACAAACCCCGCTGGTGCAGGAGTGAGTCCAAGGGTGTATCTGGAGTGGCCGTTCTGACAACACGAGAATTACTTTTGGCAGATTTCTCCATAGTGCGTTGAATAGGCGTGTGCCTTGTAAAAGTAAAGGCTCCAAAAATAACAAGTACTATGAAACAAATTGTTATAGCTATTTTCATATGATATTTAACGACCACCATATGCAAATAGTATTAAGCAATCTTGTGTGTTGAGGTGCAGCCGGTTGTTATTTACTTTTATTGCATATTCGCCAGGAATATCTTGATGGCCAATGCCAGGGCGATCACGCCAAAGAATTTTGTAATGGCATGTAAGCCCGTTTTGCCCACTTTGTTTTCGATCCAGTTTGTTGAACGCAGTACCAGGTAGATCACCATGGCATTAATGATCACTGCTGCAAGAATATTGCTGGTTGCGTAAAGACTGCGCATGCTAATCAGCACGGTAAGTGTTCCTGCACCCACCAGCAATGGAAAAGCGATAGGCACCAGACTTCCGGCATCGCCTGCATCCGGGTTTGTTTTAAAGAAATGCATGCCCAGGATCATTTCCAGACCAAGCAAAAAGATCACGACAGAGCCTGCCAGGGCAAACGACTGCGTATCCAGTCCCAGGAGTCGCAATATTGTATCGCCCAGGAATAGAAAAGCCACCATCAGGACACCGGCGAAGACGCTGGTTTTAGCCGGTTGCAGCATGATGCCTCTGTTTTTCATATTGATGATGGCCGGTACATTGCCAAGCACATCTATGATGGCGAAAAGCGTTAAACTGATCGTTAAGATCTCCGAAAATTGTAAAGAAAACATAACATGAACTTTGAATGAATGAACTTAAACAACACACGCAGGTGCGCGTAGCACCACCTTATTGGAGACGGCAGTGCCAAGGGTATTCGTGGATACCGATGCTGTTGTTATAGATATTCAAAGTAAATTTCATAGCGTTGCAAAGATACATACAAAAAACATGCCCTGAAAGTTCCACATGTATGTACAAGTCGCAAGTTTTTGGTGAAAACCCTTATGGCACAAGGGGTAGGGGAGACTTAATTTTGGTGAATATTGAGCGCAAATGCTTAGAAATTGCTCAGCAAAAGCACGGCCCAGGCACCCAGAATGATCTCCAAAATGGCGATGTAATAGGCATTATTATTTGCGATCCCTTTTTGGAAAATGGATATCCAGCGACCCAGCACTACACCGGCATAGATGAATACACTAAAAAAGATACCCGCGTATTGCAGTTCCGGTTTGATGGCACAAACGGCAAACATCACCGCCCAGGCACCCTGTAAACCAACATAAATGGCAAAATATTCTGAACGGCCATTCGTATTGGCAAAATTGAATCCCGAGAAGGCAGCAGTAGTGGTTGGATTGATCGCGCACCAGGCAGCAAAGATCGCATAGATCACAGCATTCAACCAGAGATAAAATTCAACATTCATATACCGTGTTTAGGATAAAGATAGGCTTTGTTTTGGAAAGCAAATAGACTACAGGTCGATCCTGCAATAGCTCAACCGTAGCAAGTGTGGAAGTGTGCAGATGTGCAAGTGTGCAAGTGTGCAAGTGTGAAAGTGTGAAAGTGTGAAAGTGTGCAGATGTGTAAGTATGCAAGTTAGCAAATGGAGCGCAGCGACACCCCGCTAAAGCGGGGTTAGCAAGTATGCAAGTATGTTAGTGTGGAGGTTTGTAGCGATTGCTTTTTTGAGTGGGCAACAAATTGCAGCAAAAAATCGACGCATTCGCACACCACACCACCGCACTCCCGATAGCTATCGGGACACCGCCGCATTTTCATGAACACATGAACACAATCCCCGCACCGCCGCACCACCGCACCGCCGCAC
>JAYRVB010000484.1:0-3265 GCA_041918775.1 Chitinophagales bacterium | reverse complement strand
TGTGTGGGATGGTTTGTGCCATAGGTGCCTTCTACATAGATTCCTTCCCACATGGTGCCGCATTCCGTATTTCCGGTAAGTTTAGCACCATCTTCAATCACCAGCCGCCCCCCGCGCTTCACGAGGATATAGGTGGGAATATTATCCGCCTTTGAATCAGCAAACTGGATGACTGCATCATTGGTAATAGTCAATGTGGCATCATCTTCAATTTCAATGATTCCTCTGACTTTCTTATTGGCATTCCAGGTTACATCTGTGCTGATGGTGTAGGTGCCGGTGACGTTGATGTCGCCGCTACCGGTAGAATAAGTTACGTACCTGTTACAGTCGTTATATGTTTTCAAAACTATATCATCATCAAAATTCATGGAATTATTTCCTGCAATAATAAATCCCCCATCTTCAGTCTCTAATATTTCATAATAGCACTCCATTCGTTTAATATCATTTGGAAATAAAGTTTCCTCATTGAAATCATCAAAGGTTGTTGGATATACCTGCTCCCACTCCATATTGTCACTGGCATCAAATTTTGCAATGTAGGCATCGGCATTCCAAATCCGTGCCTGTTCATATAAAAAAGTATGTGTATTACCCGGATAGAAGGTCTTTTCATATCCTCCACAGTCATCAATTTCAGTAAATGTCGGGTCATGTACTGTTGTAACCACTGCATATCCACCATCACTTGTAACTGTGATTCCGGCTTTTAAATCAAAGGTTAACATTTGCTCATCTTCGGCAAAGGGTACAAAGCCCTCAACTGACATTGAGGGAGAAAGATTAATGCGATAGACTTTTCCAATAGATTCTGCAGCCTCACCCCTTACCCATTTATTTCTATTGATGGTGCTTGCAACCAGTAAATCACCATCATGTATGGCCAGGTTGTAGGCTACACTGTTGGTGATATTATATCCGGTAGTACAGGCATCGACAACAAATGTCCCTATGTCGCTATCGCCGGTAGTAGCAACGTTTAATTCTAACGTAGAAGCAATACTTCCACTAAGGCTGAGTTTAGTGATATTGACCTTTCCTAAGAATTGGGCATCGGCATCATAACTTTTTGTGCCTGCCACATATATCGCTTCGCCATTTTCAATTAGGCAGGTGGCAATGCTCCGATAGTCGCCGTCCATAATTGTAGTTTCCCATAGCATATCTAAGGTAAGTGGGTCAATTTGGAACACCCAGCCTCGTTCATCTGCCGGGACTACGGCATTTGCATACGTATCCCAATATCCACCTGAGTTTGCAAGACCCGCAATAACCACATTACCATCTGATGTTTCAAAGATTCCAAAACCTTCTGACTCATTATAGGCTACTTCATCGGGGTCACCTAAGCCATATACCCCATCTGAAATAAATTCGCCCTCCATATCCGTCTTCAATACATATAAAAGCTTATAAGCCTTTGCCTGTTCTACTAATTCCCCTGGCAGAGCCACCAAATCCAAACCCTCTGTGCATAAAGGCAATGTACCAGCAGAGATTGCTGAAGCATATTGGTACGGGATCGATCCTTCACCACCATCAATTTTAACAACGCCGACTGCGATGTACCCGCTCCCATCAGACAACTGAATGCCCTGCCGAAGATAACCAACGCCATTTTGATAAATTTGATACCACTCCACATTTCCGAGCTTATCCATCTCAGCAATTTTCGGGTAGTTGCAACCTCTAAAGTAATCGTCGCGCTCAAAAAACTCTTTAGCAGGAGTTGCGCCAAAACAGCTAAAGCAACTATGATCACCTTCATCATTCACAATTGAACTAAAGCCGAATGCAGCATACCCTTCCAATACAGCTTCATCGAAATAGGGGACAATATCATAATACCAATCCTCGCCTGAAGCATCCCGCGTTGCCGGAGTATACACTTCGGTTGCATCATACCAATGTGTCTGAAACCAATGCATCCCGGGTCCGTTGATTGCCTGGCTATGCAAAGGCAATAATAAAGTAGAACAAATTATATTAAGAATCACACTTAAAATATTGGATTTCAGTGATTTAGCTATCTGAAAATGGGGGGGGGGTAAGCAGTGTTTTCATAATCATTGCGTTTTATGGTTCTATGAGATTATCGAATGTATCCTGTTAAAACCAAAATTCCAAATATTTTATGTCATTTTATATGCTACACACAGCATATTCATGGAAAACCGGTAACGCTTGTTCCACAAAAACGCTGTGCCGGGTAACAATTAGTACCAATCAACCGACGAGTGATCTACATGATGACCTGCATTTAAGTAGAAACGCAAAAACCCGGTCTCCCGCTGATGTACACAGATAAATACATGCATTGCATCCCTCTGCGGATTTCTGCGGAAATCTGCGGGACACCAAGCCCTCTCGCTGATAACGCCAGGCATTTGGATGCATTTATCTGCGTGCATCTGCGGGACACCAAGCCCTCGCGCTGATATCGCCAGGCATTTGCATGCATTTATCTGCGTGTATCAGCTGGAAATACCTTCCTCGCCCTGTGAAGAGGAAATCCTATTTATGTCTATTGCCTACTAAAACGCTGCACTTGATGAATCTTGGGTGTTGTCTAATCAAAACTAACTGGTATATTTATGGACATTTACGCATAAGCACACCATAACCCAACAACACCCTCCACCATGGCCGTTATTAAAACCCCCGATCAGCGGGTTAGAGTATTTATCAGTTCTACTATTAATGAATTAGCTGACGAGCGCATGGCAGCCAGGAAAGCCATTGAAAATCTGAAATTGATCCCTGTTTTCTTCGAGGCAGGTGCCCGACCACATCCTCCGCGCGATCTGTATTCAGCGTATTTGAGTCAGAGCCATATTTTTTTGGGCATTTATTGGAATAGCTATGGATGGATCGCACCCGGAGCGGAGATATCCGGATTGGAAGATGAATACCGTCTTTGCGAGGCTAAAAAGCCAAAGCTCATCTATGTGAAACAGTCCAATGAGCGTCAGGAAAAACTGAATATGTTGTTGCAGGATATTTCCAATAGCGAATCAGCCTGTTATCAGAAGTTTCATGATGCTGAGGAATTACAGCAGCTCATTGAAAACGACCTGTCCATATTGATGTCGGAAATATTTGAGCAATCCTTATTAAACGAACAGACCACTCCACCGGTAACGGCATCCGCAACTATTTCGCATCGACTTGTTGACCTGCCATTGGTCAAGGCAGACATGATCGGTAGGGAAAATGACCTGGTGTTGCTTGAGCAATTATTGATGAAAGCGGATACCAGCCT
>JAYRVB010000483.1:0-2364 GCA_041918775.1 Chitinophagales bacterium | reverse complement strand
CTTCGATTTCAATGAAACCATTTATGGAGAACGCCTCACTGTTTCGCTCCTGCATTTTATCCGCAGCGATAAAAAATTCCCTGATGTAGACGCACTGGTGCAGGCCATGGAAAACGACAAGTCAGAGGCGATCAACTGGTTGTCTGCGCATATTACGGAATGAGTTCTCCGTGCAAAGTACTTACAACATGATCTTATACACCATCTCACGCAATAACTCTTCGTGCGGTGTATCATTATTGTTCACCCCCTTCGAGCGAAGGTCGTAATCGAGTAAAATTTCAAATATCTCCTCCACCCTTTGTACAGAGTACAAAGTTCTGGCACGTCGATATTCATTTTTCTGCGAACTATGGATCTGATAGATCTTATACATATCAAAATCACTAACCTCGCCACCGATCAGATAGTGGTATAATTTCTGAAATGCCGCATGCACATTGGTAATGGTCAATACAAAGGGATTCGTCTTAGGATTATCGTTCAAATACTGCACAATAGTGTAAGCCTGCAACATATTTTTCGTTAACAGGGCACTTTGCAATTCAAACACATTGTAATCCTTACTGATGCCGATGTTCTTTTCGATCTGCTCAACGGTGATCACCCCACTCTCCGGCAAATTAATACAAAGCTTATCCAGTTCATTCGAGATCTTGGCCAGGTCATTGCCCAGATATTCGATCAACAAACGCGTGGCCTTGCTGTCGATCGATACTTTTCTGCGTTTGAGATACTGTTCAATAAATACGGGTAGCTCCGATTCCTTCACCGGTTCCGATTCGTATACCAGTCCTTTATCCTTGATCTGCTTGAATAATTTTTTGCGTGCATCAAATTTGCCATCCTTGTAACAAATGATCAACAAGGTGGTGGGCGATGCGCGTTCAACATAGGCTTCCAGTTTATCGATCTCCTTACCTCTGTCCTTCATCATCTGCCCTTCCTTCACCATCACCACATTAAAATCAGCAAACATCGGATAGCGCATGCAGGCATCTATCACCTGTTGTGGATGCGTATCCTTCCCATAGAATACCGTGAAATTAAAATCCTTCTGATCCGGCGTCAAAATAGCATCCTCCATATACTCGGCGATCTTGTCGATATAATATGATTCTTCCCCATGCAACAAATACACAGGTTTGAACTTGCGGGCTTTGATATCATTCACCAGATCACGGTAATCCATAGGGCAAAATTAAGATTTGTAATTTTATGGCGATGGCCATGCAGTTTTCCGACTACGAACTCAGGATCGTCCACCGGGAGGGCAAGGATCGGATCTACGATGTCATACGCAAAAAGTATGTGGTGCTTACCCCTGAGGAGTGGGTGCGGCAGCATATCATCCATTGGCTTATCCGCGACCATAAATTTCCGAAAGCCCTCATCAGCGTAGAAAAGCAATTACATCTCAATGGTCTCCTGAAACGCACCGATATCGTGCTGTACAACCACAGTGGCAAACCCATCCTCATCGTAGAATGTAAGGCGCCGGACGTGCCTTTATCGCAGGCAGTGGCCGATCAGGCTGCACGTTACAACCTCACCCTGCGCGTGCCCTGGTTGTGGATCACAAATGGCAGTAAACATGCGATATGCGCCATCGGTCCCGATAGCTGGAAGTGGTTGGAAGATTTGCCTGCGGCGAATGACCTGCTTGGGGCGGGGTAAGTATCCATTTGAAACCCCATACGCGTGCCTGAACCACTATATGGCAGCAATCGGAAAGATCAATTTTCTGCTACGTTGAACTTGAATCCTACGCCACGGATATTCTCGATCTCCACCGCAGGATCGTCGGCAAACATTTTACGCAAACGCGAAATGAAAACATCCAGGCTTCGGCCGATATAATAATTATCCTCCCCCCAAACCTGATGCAGGATCGATTCTCTCCGCACCACCTGATTGCGATTAATGGCCAACATGCGCAAAAGCTCAGCTTCACGAATGGTAAGCGCGTGCTCGTGCTGCGGGTTCTTCAGCTTCAATTCCTTGAAATCAAAGGTGTAGGTACTAATGCGATAAATATGCTTGTCTTCTGCTACAGTGCTTTCTGACATTACTTTACTGCGCTTCAAAAAAACATCTATTTTATGCGTAAGCTCATCAATGCTGAAAGGCTTCGTGATATAATCATCACCACCAAGTTTAAAACCCTGCAATTTATCTTCAAGCATGGCTTTGGCAGTCAGGAATAAAATAGGCACATTTTTATCTTTATCTCTGAATTTTTGCGCCAATGCAAAACCATCTATTTTAGGAAGCATAACATCTAAAATACACAAATCAAATTTCTGTTTCTGAAAAGTTTGTGCTGCGGTTAAACCGTCTTCGCAAAGCGTAATGTCATAGCCT
>JAYRVB010000482.1:0-3389 GCA_041918775.1 Chitinophagales bacterium | reverse complement strand
ATCGCATGAAGTCAGCCTGGAAAATTTGGCAGAAAATGTGTACAAATGGAGTTTTTATGATATTAACCTCACACCATATCTGGAAGATTTTGAACATAGTTATGGCAGTATCACATTTAGGGTGGGAATTGATCAAAGTATACCTTATGGAACGCTAATCGAAAATGAAGCTGCGATATATTTCGACCTAAACCCACCGGTGATCACAAATACAACAGTGAATAAGTGGGTGCAGTCTGAATCAATAGAAAACATGCAGGCAGATGACAATTTTGCCATATATCCAAACCCTGCTGCAGACCATGTTTATGTTGTCTTTACCACACCTGTTGCCGATGGAAGCACATTGCAGATATACAATCTGAATAAACAATTAGTACAATCCATCTCAACAACAGGCGATCAGTTACTTTCACTGCCGATACAACAACTCGACCCCGGCATGTATTTCATCCATTTCCAGGGACAGGTGAAACATTTTGTAAAAATGTGATTAAGCAGAATGGTAATTTGAGCATTCCGTTAAGATCGATACACTGACCCCAAGTGTCGAAGAACGCATTTGCTCATGGACTGCAGCGACATCCCACCATAGCAGGACCTGCACATTCTTGATCCTCACCCCCTGCCCCTCTCCTTGCAATTTGATTGCATCAAATTGCAAGGAGAGGGGTGTATTTTTTCAAAAAAAAAGAATATGCATACTCCCCTTTCCTTAAATTGCAACCGTAGGTTGAAATAAAGAGAGGCTTGCCTGACTGACTATGCAGAGGCCGGACTTGCGTATCATGAATGCAGATTACCCGAGATGTTGTAACAATTATCTCAATATGAATTCCCCCGTACAACAGTGATGCACAAATGACCAGATCACACTCAGTCTAAACACCCTCGTACCCCACTTGCTAATTTGCTAATTTACATACTTGCTAACTCACACTTACACACTTGCACACTTACACACTTACACACTTACACACTAAAAAAGGCCATCCCCATAGAGACAGCCTTATAATTTTTCGAATGATCTGTGTTTATCCTTTCGGCATTTCCTCACTGGCTATTGCCGCATTGAGGTATTCTCTGTTTAACCTTGCGATATTCGCTACACTGATGCCTTTCGGACATTCTGCTTCGCAGGCGTAGGTATTGGTGCATGAACCAAACCCTTCTGCATCCATTTGAGCTACCATTGCCAGTGCGCGGCGTTTGCGCTCAGGATCTCCCTGAGGTAAAAGCGCGAGGTGCGAAACTTTTGCTGAAACAAACAACATGGCACTTGCATTTTTACAAGCAGCTACACAGGCACCACAACCGATACAGGCCGCTGCATCCATAGCAGCATCTGCTTTATCTTTTGCGATCGGAATGGCGTTTGCATCCTGCGCCTGACCGGTTGATGCAGAAATAAATCCACCGGCCGCAATGATGCGGTCAAACGCTGAGCGGTCAACCACCAGGTCGCGGAGAATAGGAAATCCTTTTGCGCGAAATGGTTCTATGGTGATCGTTTCTCCATCGGAGAAATTGCGCATATACAATTGACAGGTTGTGCTGAGTTTTTGCGGGCCATGGGCGCGACCGTTAATATACATACTGCACATACCGCAAATACCTTCGCGACAATCGTGATCGAATGCGATCGGTGCCTCGCCTTTTGAAACGAGCGATTCATTCAACACATCGATCATTTCGAGGAATGACATGTTTGGATTTACATCATTCAGGGCATAGTCAACCAATTTACCCTGTTCCTGCGCATTGCGCTGTCTCCAAACTCTGAGTTTTACATTCATAACAAGTATTTATCTTCGATAATCTGTGTCATACCTGACACCAATTTTATTTATAACTACGCGTAGCCAGTTTAACGGTTTCGTACGTTAATGCTTCTTTGTGCAATACAGGCTCATTGTCGACACCCTTGAACTCCCATGCAGAAACATAGGCGTACTCCTCGTCGTTGCGCTTGGCCTCGCCTTCTTCCTGGTATTCCACGCGGAAGTGGCCGCCACAAGATTCATTGCGTTCGTAGGCGTCCTGGATCATTAATTCACCTAACTCCAGGAAATCCGCTACACGTGCTGCTTTCTCGAGGTCCTGATTGAGTTCGTCGGCCTTGCCCGTTACGCGCACATTTTTCCAGAATTCCGCTCTGAGTTTGCGCACCATTTCGCGTGCCTGTTTCAATCCTTCAGCCGTACGTGCCATACCACAATAATCCCACATGATCTTACCTAATTCCTTATGGTACTGATCAACTGATTTCGTACCCTGGATCGATAATAAGGTGTTGAGTGTTTCCTGCACGCCCTTTTCAGCTTCTTCAAATGCAGGATGATCAGTCGGGATGGATTTAGTAAAGATCTCACCTGACAAATAAGCACCGATGGTATAAGGAATAACAAAATAGCCATCTGCCAAACCCTG
This sequence comes from Chitinophagales bacterium, assembly GCA_041918775.1. Classification (GTDB taxonomy): domain Bacteria; phylum Bacteroidota; class Bacteroidia; order Chitinophagales; family BACL12; genus UBA7236. The sequence goes on along the minus strand of JAYRVB010000482.1, from coordinate 959 downwards.
CATCAAAGCACTCGCACCTAATCGGTTGGCGCCGTGATCAGAGAAATTGGCTTCACCTAATGCATACAAACCGGGTACGGTGGTCATCAGGTCGTAATCTACCCACAAACCACCCATGGTATAATGCACAGCTGGATAAATGCGCATAGGCACTTCATAAGGATCTTCTGCCGTGATATGGGCATACATCTCAAATAAATTGCCGTAACGCTCTTCGATCACATGTTTACCAAGTCGCTTGATCGCATGTGCGAAATCGAGGTATACTGCCAATCCGCTCTCCCCTACGCCGCGACCATCATCACAAGCCTCTTTGGCGGCGCGACTGGAAATATCGCGTGGCGCCAGGTTTCCGTAGCTTGGATACTTGCGCTCGAGGTAATAATCGCGATCTTCTTCAGCGATATCTGTTGGTTTTTTTCTGCCTTCGCGTATCGCTTGCGCATCTTCTTTTGTTTTCGGCACCCATACGCGACCATCATTGCGCAAGCTTTCGCTCATGAGGGTCAATTTGCTTTGATATTCACCGCTCACCGGGATACAGGTTGGGTGGATCTGTGTATAACAAGGATTACCGAAATACGCACCGCGTTTATATGCTTTCCAGGCAGCGGTCACATTCGAGCCCATGGCATTCGTACTCAGATAGAATACGTTTCCGTATCCACCGGTGCACAACAATACCGCGTGACCAAAATGGCGTTCCAGCTTGCCGGTCACCAGGTCGCGGGCGATGATACCACGTGCTTTTCCGTCGATCACTACCACATCCAACATTTCATGGCGTGAATACTGCTCAACTGTACCCAAACCCACCTGACGTTCCAATGCCTGATAGGCACCGATCAATAATTGCTGTCCGGTTTGACCACGTGCATAAAAAGTACGTGATACCTGAGCACCACCAAATGAGCGATTATCGAGCAAACCGCCATATTCACGTGCAAAAGGTACCCCTT
>JAYRVB010000481.1:0-2481 GCA_041918775.1 Chitinophagales bacterium | reverse complement strand
GACGAAACGTATGTGTTCGACTACCAGACCGATACGTTTTTAGTGCAAACCATGATCGACCTTGGTGATGGGGCTTATCCTGTATTTTTTGATCATAATAATGATGGATTGCAGGACATCATTGTAGGAAATCATAGTTATTATAATGATGGAGACCAGGTGGCACAGCTCGCACTTTTCGAGAATATTGGCACGGCCACAGCACCTGCCTTTGATCTGGTAGATCGAAACTATGCCGGACTTGCTGATTTCGGCTTCAACGCGATCAGCCCGGCTTTCAGCGATCTGGATGGCGATGGTGATCAGGACATGCTCATTGGCGAAGAAGAAGGATTTGTGCATTTCTTTAAGAATATCGCTCCGCCCGATAATCCGGCGAATTTCATTTTATTTGGTGCTAATTATCAGGGTATTGATCCCGGACAAAATTCAACACCACAATTTGTCGACATCAATGGTGATGGCCTCGACGACCTCATAATTGGCGAACGCAATGGCAATGTAAACTATTACGCAAACACCGGCACCGCTGCGGCTCCGATATTTACACTGGAAAATGATTTCTGGGGCAATATTGATGTGCGTGTATTAGGTAGTCTGACCGGCCATTCAGCGCCATTTGTGCACATGTCGCCGGAAGGAAACACCGTTTATGTGGGTTGTGAAGACGGCACCATTTATCGCTACACACCAACAGCAGACTTTACGGGTGCATTTACGGAGGAAACAGCCTTCTTCAACAACATTGAAGCAGGTGCATTTAGTACCGTGCATATGGCCGACATCAATGCGGACGGATTGCCGGAATTGATCACCGGAAATAAAAGAGGTGGTATGCAATTATTCAGAGATGCACTCTCCTCCCCTGTGGGCAACCGGATACCGGATCAGTTAATGCTCTATCCAAACCCGGCACATGATATCCTGTATCTGCAAATGTCAGATCCTGCTTTGGCTTATCAGACTGTGATCAGTGATATACAGGGAAAATTGATCACGCGCGATGCACATCAAAATGGAACAGTCATGTATGTGCCCATTGCCGATCTGCCGGCGGGTATGTATCATATTCGAGTATTCGCGCAGGATGGTATGGCAATTGGTCAGGGTAGATTTATAAAATGGTAATATGCGCATTCTTTTAAATATCATTTGTTGTTTTTATATACAGGTTGCCTGTGCGCAATACAAACCGAATGTAGATATTCCCGTATTTCAATATGGCGATGCATTGGAAAGCCCTTTTTCAGGTGGGTTTTCTGCTGCACAATTTTCTGAGATAGACATCAATTTTGATGGCCGAATGGATATATATGCCTTTGATCGTGGGGCATGGACATCTACTGTATTTGTCAGACAGGCAGATAACACGCTGCGATTCGATCCTGCTTACACCTTCGCATTTCCAAACATGCAGTACTGGGCCTTGTTGCGCGATTATAATGGTGATGGCATTCAGGATATTTATACCTACAACGGTGGAAGCTCATCTGTATATAAAGGTACCATCGTGGATGGAAACTATAGTTTCAGCCTGGAAAAGCTCGAACTGATCTACACGGATGGACCTGCAACGGTTGCGGTGTATACAAGTAGTGCCGACATCCCATCCATTGATGACATTGATGGCGATGGCGATCTGGACATCCTTTCTTTTAGTGTATCGAATGCCACCATTCGTTTTTATAGAAATACAAGCGTAGAATCAGGATATGGACTTGATTCCTTATTATTCTCACTTGATGATTATTGCTGGGGCGAATTATTTGAAGAGGCCACCTGCGATGGCGCTACCATGTTCGCTTCTTGTAAAGGCGCAGACGAAGCGCCGGTTTTGAACCGTATCACTTTACATGCCGGTTCAACCATAGCCACATTCGATAAAGATGGTGATGGTGATAAGGATGCCATCATTGGTGATAATTCATGCGACAACATCGTGTATTTCAGGAACGATGGTTCATCCGAATTTGCACAAATGGCCTACCGAGATTCCGAATTTCCATCCAGCTCACTCTCTTTTTACATGCAGGTATTTCCTGCCGCTTTTATGGTAGACGCCGATAATGATGGCGATCGGGATGTGTTGATGACCACCAATGAACATCTTATTGGTCAAAACACGCAACAACTCTGGCTGTATGAAAACCTGAATACAAACGACACCTTTGATCTGGTATTCGCAAGCGATACATTTTTAGTGAGTGAAGTCATCGATGCCGGTTTATACAGCAAACCAATTTTTTTCGACTACAATGCTGATGGTCTGCAGGATATACTGATCGGCGTAGGCAGCACACTCGGAAAAAATGATATGCTGCAACACGGCCTTTGGTTGTATGAAAATACGGGCACTGCCACTTCACCGGCATTTACACTGATCAGTACTGATTACGCAGACCTGAATGAACTACCTCTGGTATCGCAATATAGTCCCGCCCCCGGCGATCCCGACGGCGATGGGGATACTGATCTGGTGAT
>JAYRVB010000480.1:0-5870 GCA_041918775.1 Chitinophagales bacterium | reverse complement strand
TACGCTGCAAACGGGTGCGCGAAGGCTCGAATATCTCATCATCAGAACCGGAAACGCTATGGCCCGACTCCTGTAAGGCAAGCGCCATATTGTGCATCACCGCACCCCCAATGGCAATCAAATGTACACGCATGGGGTGAAGATACAAAGTGAACAGGGGATGTGAACTTGTGAGTTGTTGAAATAAAATATTTTCGCCACCTTTACGTTATTAAATGTATACACAGCTATTGAACTTATCGTCCGAATAGCGTGTTCACCCTAAAAAATAAAAGCCATGTCATCCATCCGCGTGTTCTCCAAGTGGGCTGTTGCAGCCGGGTTTTGTTTATTTCTCGTAGCCGGCCTCAGCTCCTGTGGGCACAAAGAGGGTTGTCCGAATAAGATCACTGAAGTTGGCGGTGTTAAACTGGAAACTACAACCTGATCTGCAAACACATCTTTTTCCGAGCCCGATGCATGGTCATCGGGCTTTTTTATGTGGTATAGGTAAAGCTGATCACCTTAAGGATCTCCGACGACAAGCTCTGAATGACAGGACATGTGCGCGCAGCATGCTCCAAAATGTGCCTGTCTTTTTCGCTGAGGCCCCTGTCGGGGATGAACAAATGACAATGAACCTCACTGATACGCCGCGGGTTTGAAGCCATTACCTTGGTCACTTCCACCAGTGTGCCTGTGATATCGAGCCCATGGGTGTTGGCCGCAATACCCATGATCGAGAGCATGCAACTGGCCGTTGCAGTGGCCACCAGATCTGTTGGTGAAAAGGCCTCTCCCTTGCCATGATTGTCGGGCGGTGCATCCGTAATGATGCTGTTTCCCGATAGCATGTGGGTGGCGCGGGTCCGCAATTCACCTTCGTAAACCACTTTTGATGTAATCATGACACGTTTTTTTTCCGATTGAGCAACTTTATTGGGGTAAAAATCGTAATATTATGCGATGAAAAAGGCTATCCTGGCACTAACTTTTTTAAGTTGCGCGGTATATCTCCACGCACAGGATACCTCTACCGTGCAAAAAAATACTTCGAATCCCATCATCCTCAACAAACCTTCTTCTAAAGGTAAGTTGAAAGGCCTCAGTTATGAGCATGAATTCAGCATGGGCGCCAAGGTGTCTACTGCCGGATGGGCGATGTTTGGTGATTATACCAAAGACATCGACCTCGACAAAAAACGCGTGGCCTACTTCGAGCTGGCCTTTTTGCAACATCCCAAGGAAACCAAGCGCGTAAACGAATTCACCGTTGGGTTCACCCCGCCAAAACCATTTGTTTACGGCAAGCAAAACACCTTTTTCAACCTCAAGGCGGCGATCGGCGAAAAGCGGATGATCGGTCAAAAGGCAGAAAAAAGCGGCTTTCAGATCTCAGCAAACTACGCCGGGGGTTTCTCGGCCGGTTTTGTTAAACCATACTACCTCGCGGTATTCAGTGCCGATGAGTCCACCGGGCCCACGGTCAATGTGAGCTATACCCCGGAAACAGCCAATATTTTTATGGATTATACCTCCATCTATGGCGCATCCGGATTCAGCGTTGGATTCAATGAGATCAAAGTGGTACCGGGGATTTTCGGTAAGGTGGGCATGAACTTCGACTGGGCGACATACGACGACTTTGTGAAAGCTGCAGAGGCCGGCATTGGCGCTGAGTTGTACATGAAGGATATCCCCATCATGATACTCGAAAACAATAAACCCTATTTCGTGTATTTATATCTAAGTTTGCAGTTCGGTAAGAAGTGGTAATAAAGGGTACTCAGTAAGCATGATAGAACTACCGGTAGCGGGCCCGCAGGACAGGCTCCGCAAGCCCAAATGGCTCAAAGTAAAATTGCCCACAGGCGAGAATTATCGCATGGTGCGCGAACTCGTCGATACGCATAAACTACACACCATTTGCGAGAGCGGAAATTGCCCGAACATGGGCGAATGCTGGGGTGCCGGCACCGCCACTTTTATGATCCTCGGAAATGTGTGCACCAGAAGCTGTTCTTTCTGCGCAGTAGCCACCGGACGCCCTACAGAGCTGGATCTCGATGAGCCTTTCCGCGTGGCGGAGGCCATCAAACTGATGGGCGTGAAACATGCCGTGATCACTTCCGTGAACAGGGATGAACTCGCCGACAGCGGCGCCGCCATCTGGCATCGCACCGTCATCGAGGTGAAACGACTCAGCCCGGAAACCACGATTGAAACGCTCATCCCCGACGTAAAATCGAACTGGGACGCGCTTATCACCATGATCAAACCGGGTCAGGAAGTGGTTTCCCACAACATGGAAACCGTGAAACGCCTCTACAGGCTGGTGCGCCCGCAAGCCAAATACGAAAGAAGTCTGGAGCAGATCCGCAGGACAAAAGACTTCGGCAAACGCACCAAATCAGGCGTGATGCTGGGTTTGGGGGAAACTGCCGATGAGGTGTATGCCATCATGGACGATCTCGTAGCACATGGGTGTGATATCCTTACTCTTGGGCAGTATCTACAGCCAACGGCCATGCACCTCGAAGTGAAGGAATTTGTGACACCGGAAATGTTCGAACACTATCGCGAAGAAGGCCTCAAAAGGGGACTGAGATATGTGGAAAGCGGACCTTTGGTGCGATCTTCCTATCATGCCGAAAAACATGTATTTTAACCCCCAAATGCAACACATTTGTCATAAATGTGCAGATGTTAACGAGTCTTAAAAAGAATTAGTATTTTTACCCAAAATAGCGATTTCATGAAAAGGAGTTTTACGTTCTACAGTATGGTTGCGACAGGCTTGATCCTGACGGCTTTACTCACTTTCCGTGTGATGACCGACGGAAACGAGCAGGGAAGTCAATCATTGTCGCTGAACGAAGAAGCAGAAGAAAAAAATGCACCGGGCGGCTACCGCGACTGGTTACTCAGTATGCGTGCAAACCCGCTTACCGGTAAAGTGGAATTACAGGATGTGTTGAATGCACGCGAACAAATGCGCGCATACTTCGATCAGGCGAAAGCTGGCGAACGTGGGGGTACCACCCTCAACCTCCAATGGGAAAACTTCGGCCCCAACAACGTAGGTGGTCGTAGCCGCGCCCTCCTCATCGATCGTAACAATACCGACAGAATGTATGCTGCCGGCGCAAGTGGTGGTTTGTATTACACAGACAACGGTGGCCTCGAATGGTTCCCGCACCCTCAAAACGATGAATTCAGCTCGCTCCTGATCTGTGCGATCGATCAGGCAGCCAACGGAGATATTTACTTCGGAACCGGTGAATACTGGGCCGATTATTTTGATGGCTCTTTCGGTAGCTATACCCACGGATTTGTGGGCGATGGTATGTATAAAGCCTCTGCAGTTGCCGGTGCCGACCTCCCAACATTTTCTCAGCTAACAGCTACCATCCCTACACCAGCCGAGATCGGTAGTACCTCAGGTGCAACCTGGGCGTATGTGAACCGCGTAACTACACACCCTACTGATGCAAACATCGTAGTGGCTGCTACTAATACCGGTTTGAAGATCACTACCGATGGCGGTACCACATGGAACAACTGCGAAGGCGGTGGCGCTCCATTGACCGGTCCATCTGATGATGCAAAATTCGATAGCGATGGTTACCTCCACGCCATCTCCGGTAGCTTGCACAAATACTATCGTTCAAACAATACTACAGATCCGGCAACACTGGATGAACTCGGCGTAGGTATGCCTTCAGGCAGCACACGTCGCGCCCTCGCTGTAGCACCATCTGATGGCAACTATGTGTATGTATATTCTGCCAAGTCAGGAACCTACGGTTTACAGGGTGTTTTCCAGTCAGTTGACCGCGGCGCAAACTTTGTGCAGATCACAGAAGAGGCTAACGATTTCTTCAATCCGAACGGAACTGGTGCAAACCAGACATGGAACGTTTGTATCGGCGTAAATCCTGCTAATCCGCAACGTATTTATATCGGCGGGCAGATCGAATCATGGACATGGGATGGTGCTTCAGGCAGCTGGACACCAATGACAAGTTCAGGATATCCGGCCTGGTATCCAAAATATATCCACGCCGATCATCACTATATTACTTTCCCTCCTGACTATAACAAGGATACAAAAGACGTGATGTATTTTGTTTCCGATGGCGGTATCTCTCGCACCCTCAACGCTTCTGCTCAATATCCTGATTTCGGAACATTGAACAAAGGCTTGAACTTCTACCAGGCACATGGCGTGGCCAGCGGTATCCTTGGCGAAGTAATGGGTGGTTCACAGGATAATGGAACACAACTTGTTGACTTCAAACAGAACAGCGAATTCCAATCATTCGAATGGTTAGGTGGCGATGGTGGTAAAGTGGAAATTTCCAAGATCCGTCCTGAATACTTATTCGGTACTTTCTTCTATGTAGGTGCAGGTGGACAAGGTGCTGCTTTGCGCAGGTCTGTGAACTTCGGTGGTTCCGCATCAAATATGTATGATCCAAACCTCGATGATGATCAGGATGGTCTCGCAGACGGTGGTACCGATTTCGTAACCACTTTCGTATTGTGGGAAAATTATAAACTGTATGAAACATTCAAAGATGTATTAACAGGTGGATCAGTTGAATACCCTGCCGGCAGCGGCGATTTCTATAGCGAAGGTGATGAAGTGAACTATGAAGGTCGCGACATCATCCTCAACCGCAATGGTTTATCTGAATCTCGCTTTATGCATGCAGTGAAAAACAAACTGTGGATCACACCGGGTGCACTCTTCAATTCTACAGAAGCACCTGAATGGTTCAGAGTGATCGCTTCCACATCTGGTAACATCAGTGCTATCGAATATGATAACACAGGTGATATCGTATACGTAGGAACTGAAAATGGTCGCCTGTATCGCGTGAGCGGTGTGTTGACGGCTAACTATGAATATGTAGATGTGGATGGAGATCCTGAAACTGCAGGTGTGTTTGATCCGGCAACTGCGGGTCTTACAACATTCACCTATGCAAATATCTTCCCTGGTAAAATTACCGGCATCAGTATCGACCGCGACAACCCTGATCAAATTGCTATCTCTATCGGTGGTTTTGGTGTTGACCAAAACGTATGGATGAGTGAAGATGCATTGTCAGATGATGCGGCGATCTTTACTTGTATCTCTGATGGCGGCGCATTGCCAAATATCCCAGCTTACGACATCCTCGTGCACGTAGCTGATCCAGATAAACTCCTCCTCGCTACAGAGTTCGGCGTGTGGAGCTATTCTATCAGTGGCGGTAGCGACTGGACACAGGAATCAATGGGCGTTGATGGATCTGTTGGTCCTGGTAACGTGCCTGTTTTCGAGATCCGCGAAGACTTTGTTCGTGAAACGGATTGTATGGCCATCTACATCGGAACGCATGGTAATGGATACTATCGCAGCACTACATTAGCTGCCGGTGGTTGCGACTTCACTACAGTGAGCGCAGGTCCGATCCAGGAAGAGATCATCGCAGGTATCGCTCTTGCACCGAATCCGGCTGCAGATTATACCAATGCCTCTTTCACCCTCGAAAGAAGTGTAGACAACATGAACATCAGCCTCATGAGTCTGGCAGGTGTAACAGTACGTAACTATGGCTCTGCATCCTATGCAGAAGGTGCACATACGGTATACCTCGATGTGAAATCCATCACACCTGGAACCTACCTCGTAGTGTTCAACTTCGACGGCCGCATCGAAACCCGCAAACTCGTAGTGATCTGATAGCTCACTCAAAAACATAAAAAAAGAGCCCTCGATCGTTTGATCGGGGGTTTCTTTTTTTAGTATCAGGAAGCAGGTATCAGGTATCAGGAGTTGGGTTTTAGGTTGAGGGTTTTAGGTTTTGTGTTGAGGGTTGGGGGTTGAGGGTTGAGCGTTG
>JAYRVB010000479.1:0-5426 GCA_041918775.1 Chitinophagales bacterium | reverse complement strand
CAGATTTTCTGAAATAGCGTAACAATTATTTCAATATGTAACTTCCCCAGTACAGCAGTGATGCACACATTTGCACATTTCGCACATTTGCACTTCATCAAATCATCAAATCATCAAATCATCACATCCACACATCTAAACAACCAATCGTCTCCGTTCACCTACTTGTTGGCGCCACATGGCGTAGTAGAGGCCTTTTTCGGCGAGTAGGTCGTCGTGGGTGCCGGTTTCTTCCATTTCGCCTTGTTCCAATACGTAAATGCGGTCGGCATGCATGATGGTGCTCAGGCGATGGGCGATCAAAATGGTGATCTGATTGCCTTGTGCGGAAATGCTGCGAATGGTGTTGCTGATCTCTTCCTCCGTGAGTGAGTCTAGCGCACTTGTCGCTTCATCGAAGATCAACAGTTTTGGCGAACGCAATAATGCACGCGCAATACTCAGTCGCTGCTTTTCGCCACCGGATAATTTTAAACCACCCTCCCCTATCACCGTATCGATGCCGTTCTCTGCGCGCGACAATAAATTATTACAGCTTGATTTTTCTAATACGTCACGCAACTGTTCCTCGGTAGCCTGTGGATTTACAAACAATAAATTTTCGCGGATGGTACCGGCAAATAATTGGGTATCCTGCGTAACAAATCCGATCTGATTGCGCAGGTCGTTGAAGTTGATATCGTGCTCATTGATCCCGTTATATAAAATGCGGCCCTGCTGCGGACGATATAATCCGACGAGCAATTTCATCAGGGTGCTTTTACCACTGCCCGATGGACCAACAAATGCGATGGTTTCGCCGGTTTGCACACGGAAGCTGATATGATCGATCGCATTGGTTTGTGCGGTTTTGTGTTTGAATGTCACATCCTGAAATTCCAATGACTGAATATCACCCAGATGTTGCGGATCAGTAGGCATGGCTTCGGGTACTTTTTGCATCAGGGTTTGGAAATTCTGCAGGGAAGCTTCTGCTTCGCGATACCTTAGAATGATGTTGCCAATATCCTGCAAGGGACCAAATACAAAAAAGGAAAATACCTGCATGGTCACCAATTGTCCGGCATCCATTTCATGTCGGAAGATCAACCACATCAATACAAATAATATGACCTGTCTGAGGGTATTCACAAAAGTGCCCTGAATAAAACTGATACTGCGAATGCGTTTTACTTTGGTAAGTTCGAGACCTAATATCTTATAGGTGTTTTTATTCAATCGCTCTACTTCCTGTTGCGTGAGTCCGAGACTTTTCACCAATTCAATATTGCGCAGTGATTCTGTGGTTGCCCCTGCGAGTGCGGTGGTTTTTCCAACGATGGTCTTTTGTATGATCTTGACTTTTTTACTGAGCAGATTGCTGATCGTAGCCAGCAAAATAATGCCTACAAAATAAACCGCAGGAATATACCAGTGAATATACAAGGCTGCATACACAAATACGAATACGATACCTACGAGAATACCTAATAACACATTGATGAACATATTCATGAAACGTTCTACATCTGTTCTTACTTTAGTAAGAATAGAAAGTGTTTCTCCACTGCGCTGATCTTCAAAATCCTGATAAGGTAATTTCATGGCGTGTTGCAAACCATCGGTAAATACCCCAGCGCCAAATTTCTGGATCACCACATTGAGGAAATAATCCTGGAAATTTTTGGCAATTCTGCTCACCATGGCTACAGATACTGAACCAAGCAACAGCATCAGCACACCGGGATGGTTCCATGCAAAGGAGCCGATATAGGTTTGCCAGGTATAGCCAGCGGCGTTCGAGGTGTAATCGTTTGCCAGATTTACCAGTTTGCCTAATATGATCGGGTCGATAAGGGAAAAGCCTGTATTTACTGCTGCGAGCACCAGTACCATCACCACCATCCAGCGGTAGGGTTGTAAATATTGAAAGAGTATGCGCATGTTCTAAGCCTGAAAGATGAATAACTTAATGGGGTGAAGATCAGTTCATAACCAACGAAATTAATGTACCGACATGAGCTCCACACTGGGAATATCCCGCAAAATTAACTGAATATGTCGCAGATGGGCCTTCGCTTTGAATTCTTCTATCACTTCCAGCACATCGCGATCGATATATACACTATCGGTGCCGATCACTTCCACCACTGCATAAGCGGGTATTTTATCCAGGGCATCCATGATCCTTTTTTTATTCAGAAAACTCACATTGAGGGCCAGTTCCATGATGTAATGCGGTTGGTGACCAAGGTGTTTTTCCTGCAGGGTATAGCCTGCCCGGTAAGTATGCTTGATCAGAAAATATACAGCATAGCCAACGCCAATACCTACACCAATGAGCAGATCTGTCATCAGAATGGCGACAAAAGTAACGATGAACGGCATGAACTGCTCACTCCCCTGCCGATACACAGATACAAACAACGCAGGTTTTGCCAACGCATATCCGGTAAACAATAACAACACCGCGAGCACACAGAACGGAATGTAATTCAACAGCAGACTGCCGACAGTCATGGCGAGCAATAACCATATACCATGTAAAATGGCCGAAAGTTTTGTCTGAGCACCTGCTTCTGCATTTGCTGAGCTGCGCACGATCACTGCGGTGATGGGTAATCCTCCTAATCCGCCACTCACCAAATTGGCAGCACCTTGCGCGATCAATTCCGTGTTTTGCGGAGTGATGCGGTTGCGATCATCTAATTTATCGATGGCCGTGATACTTAATAATGTTTCGAGCGACGCCACAAAGCAAATGATCAATGCATGGGTCCAGATTTCCGGATGTGCAAATAAAATGCGCACATCCGTAAGCTGTATATCGTGCATGATATTATCGGGAATATGCACATATTGTTGCGTATGCAGGGCAAGTGCAGGTATATAATGCGCAAATACCCACGCCATTGTTGATCCGAAAATGACGACAACAAATGCAACGGGAACAACCTGCATTTTTTTAGGCATGTATCTTTTCCATGTCCACATCACCCCTATACAACTCAGCGCAATGATTGGAGCACCGGGTGTTAGTTTGCTGTACAGGTTGCTCAATTGTTCGAAGCCGTGATCAAAGGTGAAAATATTGAAGAGTTCTTTTGTCCAGAAATCAGGTTGATCATAACCGATCAGCAAGGGAATCTGTTTTGACACCAGCAAAATACCAATGGCAGCTAACATGCCTTTGATCACCGCAGAGGGAATAAAATGTGTAAAGCCTCCAAGTTTACATGCACCCAGCAGCATTTGCATGATACCGGCCAGCATGACGCTGAGAAAAAAAATGTCTATGCTACCTGCCGCACCAATTATAGCAGCACAAATAGCAGTTAATCCGGCTGCTGGTCCGCTTACACTCAAAGCCGATCTGCTGATGAGCGGCACCAGCAAACCGCCTACCACTCCGGCGATCAGTCCGGTATATAATGGCGCATTGCTGGCCAATGAAACGCCCAGACATAATGGAAGTGCAACGAAAAAAACACTGATGCTTGCACTCAGATCATGTTTGAACACAGCACGTCCCCGTGATCGACGGAGTTGCGATAGTGTATCGCGCATGATGCAAAGCACGCAGTATTCCTGTTGGAAATACAGGTCATTTTTGCAACCTGCAATGTGTATAACCCAAAGATTATTCCGGTGCGTTGGCGTTTGCCCAGGAAACGATCAGAGCAATTGTGGCATCATCCATCTTTGGTGCTTTTTTAGGCATTGGATCAGCACCTTCCGCATGCTGTATCGCTTTGATCAACAATCCGTCGAGTGTTTGCGATTTTACGGCGCTGTAGTTGGTCAGATCGATACCGCCGGCAGGTTTTGCTGCATTGTGACAAGTGCTTGCGCAATTTGCGTCGATGATAGCTTTCACATTGTTGGTGTAGGTGATCGCATTGGCTCCGTTGCCTGATTTAGTGGCTGAGCAGGCATGAAAACTCAGTGCAATAACGCCTGCACAAAAAAGGTAAAAAATTTTTTTCAGCATATTATTGAGGTTTTATTTGGGTTTCTTTCTGATCTGCTCCAACGATCACATAAATGCGATACATCATCCATAAAGTGATCACCATCGCAAAAGCGACTACGTAGCCGAGTAAAGGATAATGTAACAATGGACCATCGCCTTCCTGCACCACGATCAATCCCGCTAAGGAGGCTGCTAATCCGCCGGATAATTGCTGGATACTCGAGTTAAGCCCCATAAATGCTCCGCGGTCAGCGAGGTCGGGTACTGCCGACATCAACGCCATACTCGAGATCATGCGCGCCGTGATACCGATGAAGAGGATCACATTGATCGCGATCACTAACCACAGTGGTGTAACAGATAAATGACAATAAATGATCACCAGCAAGATACTTAATACGGTTCCAAAAATAAACATCGGAAATTTACCCACTCGATCGCTGATGCGGCCGATCAATGGTCCGGCAATGAGTGTGCAAATGCCTGTTACCAGATAAATAGTCGGGATCTGCTCCATGGTCAAACCGAGATTATTTACAGCAAACGCGCTACCAAAAGGCATGAGCATGAAGCCACCGGTAGCAAGTAATACGGTTGCAGCAAATCCGTTGAGGTAACGCTTGCGTTTTAATGTATTGATCAGGTGTTGCATGGCCGTTATATCGCGTTTAACAGCTAAATGCGCGTTCACAGGTTTTAATCTGATCAGCAACATCAGAAATACCAGGATACTTACCCCAACGATCAACAAGAAAGGCGCATGCCAGGTCATCTGATTCGCTAAGTATAGTCCGATCGGCAAGCCAAGTACCTGACTTGCAGAAAAGGCCATTTGCACAAATCCCATCACCCGCCCACGCACCTGCATAGCAAAAAGATCGGTAGTGATGGCAAATACAATTGAGCCGATCACACCACCGAAAATACCGGTAATGATGCGCGCGATCAATAAAGCATGGTAAGAGTCTGCAAGTCCGCACAATAAGGTGCCTCCGATAAATCCTGCATAAAATACCAACAGAAGTCTTTTGCGATCAAATTTATCCGCGAAGCCTGCAGCTAAAAATCCACTCACACAGGCGCTATACGCGTAGGCAGATACGAGGTGACTGAACTGCACCGGAGTAATATCCAGTTCGGGCATTAAAATAGCGCCTAAGGGACTCAACACCATAAAGTCCAACACGATCGTAAACTGCAAAAATGCGAGTATGGCGATCACAAATATTTGATAGCCACTAAAAGTGGGTGTAGTTTGCTTGTTCATTTTCTTTGCCTGTATACCTTGAGCAGCAGGCCTTTACTGCAAAAGGCATGCAATAATACCCCATCCTTTCGGTTCGTGGCAATCAATGTATGCACATAGAATTGTGGGTCACGCGCATACGGACCTTTCCGGGTTGTCCATTTTACCCGACAGTACACAACTCGGCGTTTACAGAAGTGTATCATGAGCCGGCAGGACCGCTTACAT
>JAYRVB010000478.1:0-6975 GCA_041918775.1 Chitinophagales bacterium | reverse complement strand
TGAATAAATCAAACCGAAAAATGATCGAAAAGGTAAGTTCTGAAAAACCAAGCCGACCATTCACAGATTTGATCGACAATCAAGGCAAATAACCCCCGCATTTAACCCGTTCTAGCCTGTTTTATTAGTCAAACCCGTGTTCCATTTTCAGCGGTGCTCCTATCACTCATACCCATCCATCATCACCAATAAAACAGTCACCCCAAATCCCTGCAAAGTACCTTCTATGGGATAAGGATCTCCCACAGCAGTATAGGGGTTGATATAACTATTGAGTTCCGTGTATTCTGTTTTGATCGGTGACCATGCATAATAAGGTCGGATGAGTAATCCGGCTCCGCCATCAGAAGCAATGATGAATTGCAGGAAAGGTGAAATACCAACTTTAAATTGTTTCTGCACCTGAGCAAAGTTTGCCTTGCCGATATTATCTGGCGTATCGGATCTGGTGAGTGATTTTTCACTGTTCAATCCAAAATTGACCCCAAGTGCCAATGCTTTTGTTTCAGAATTGCCAAGATTGACACCCAAACCAACATCGATGGTATTCCATTTATCCTTGAGGTCGCGTTGAATTTCCACCCCTGTAGCATCAATACCGCTTGCGCTCACCACACAACTTTGTTGCGTATATCCAAAGTTCAACAACAGGGCACCCTTGCCTACACCACCATGGATACTGATGCCATCAAAATATTGCGGATGTGGCATTTGTGTGGTCAGATACGGGCGTGTCTCGTTATAGCGATCTACTACAAAATCCAGCCCCTCTGATTTCAAGAGGGCTGCGTTGTATCCTATGCCAAAATAGTCGTATCCTTGAGCCCTTGCGTGTTGAACAGTAACAAAAAAGGTTACAAGTGACAACATTAACCATCTTACATACATCGTATTATCATTTAGATTGTGCATGCAATAGTACTAAAATCTTTGCATGCATCAAATGACTTGAGCATGGTACTGCTGCTTTGTTATGTAATGCTGACCCTGCCTCCTTATCCGATGATCATAACCCCAGGTACTTTGCCAAATCTGCCGTAGAAGTTATTTCATTCGTCATGTCCTTCATCAGAAGGGTTTTTGCCGGCTCCGATTTTGAAATGGCAAAAGCAACATTGCTTGCATCGGCAATAAATATTCTTCCGGACCTGGTAAAAACAGCGATCACATTTTTGCCGGTCTCGTTCAGCATGATGCTACTTTCCGGTGCAAAACTGAACGCACCATTATAGTCCAAGTCGATGAGTGAAACAATATGCATATCGGGTATTTTTTTACCACTGATGTCTTTATACACAAAATCGACAGCCATCGGCGAGCCGACTCTGTAAATCTGATCGCAATTATACACGCCGAAATCACCCACGTTTAATCCGGCAACGATATCGGGATATTGATGACTCGGATCGGTTCCTCGTATCAATGAGCCACTTTGTTTATTTAAGGGCTGCGATTCTACTGTTTGGTCCCATTCTACTTTTTCAGGATCCCAAATGGTAAATCTTCTTTGAGTAAATTCTTCGTCTGTTATGGCAGTGTCTGCAAATATTCCTTCATCATTGATCGCCAATACAACAATTTCAGGATTAACAGGTATTGGGTCGGGTTCGATGTCTTGAACTTTTTTCCATGCTTTACCATTATCCAATTGAAAGAAGGCGATATTATCCGGTTTGTTGGTAAGGGCAAAATCGATATTCAGTTTTTTATCTTCTGCAATTTCCACCGGTGAGCCTTGAGCAGTGCCCGTCAGTTGAAACATGCCTGCACTATTAAAACGTTGTTGCTCACCTTGCACCTGGATTGTCATGGGAATTTCGCTGAATAACATATCAGCTGCATTTGCATACAACGTATAGGTTAGTTCAACAGGTGATGTGATCAGCTTGCCATTGGCATCAACAAATGCATTTGCCGGCACATGCAACATCGTGCCATTGGTGCCTAAGGCGATATCATGTTGTTTATTAGGGTCTATCATATGAACAATTGGCTTCGGTTGTAATGGGGAGAGCAAGTCCCGAATATTTGGTGTTGAGGTTAAAGCCTTTTCTTGCACAATGATATCTTTTACGGATAGGATGACATCTACTCGTCTATTCTTTTGTCTTCCGCTAGCTGTTCCGTTGTCTGCAATGGGCGCCGATTCCCCCTCTGATAAAATGTTGATCGGATTGCTCACCCCGGCCTTTCGCAATTGCGCCTGAACTTCAGTAGCTCGCTGAAGCCCCAGATGCTTATTGTACGTTTCCGTTCCTACGGAGTCGGTATGCCCAATGATCGATATGGTTTGTCCCGGCTCCAGGTCTTGAATCATATCAAGTATGGCCTTCTGGTGCCGGTTGGCATCATACTGATCTGTGTCGTAATACAATTGATGTTGAGCCGGCGTCTGCGCATAGATCAGGTATGGACATATACCTATCAGCGCTACAAGGATATAACGAGTAATGGTAAACATAAGGAGTGTTTTAATTAAGATGCAGGCCTGGATAAAAATCCACACCATCGCAGGTAAAATGATTACATGATTACTTTTTTTGCGCTTTGAGTTCTGATATATAGATATCAGCATAGCGTTTCAGATCAGCAGGTTCGCGCGTGTAGGATTCGGGAACAGCTTTACCGCTGCCTGCATTATTCCAATAGATGGACACACCATTCTTGAAATAATGGGCCTTCGTATATTGTACAATATAGAACCCGGCACCTAAATAGTCGGCGCTTTCAGCATACTCCATATATATGTATATGAGGCTGTCGTTGCGAAAAAAATATGAAACTTCGAATTTACCTTCGCCCGACTGAACAAATTTGCTGACAATAGCCTTCAACTGACCGCCTTCGTAATAACCAACAATATCGCCAGGAGGTGACATTGCTGCCAATTGCGGATTACTACCCGGAATCAACACACTATCAGTAAAAAGCGTTTTGCCAACGCCTTCCACGTATGCGTCAATTTGCTTCGCATATGGGTCGTTGGTGGCAAATTGCGCGTTCAACGAGATAGAAAATACCAAGCCGCAGATTACGCCAGTGATGCGTAAAGGAGTGATCATGTATATATAACGCCATTCTTCACCTGTTTATGATACAAAAAAATGGCCGGCATGTGTAGGTGCCGGCAAATACTTACAGGACTACCCTGATTTACACGTTTGCGTTTACCATCAGCCAACTCCCACCATTCGCGCAGTCGATGCCGAATTGTTTGAGGAACATGGTGGCCTGGCCACTTCTGTTGCCGCTTGCACAACACAAAATAATGGGTTGTTCCATGGCTTTGATCTCGTCTACTTTTGTTGGGATCTCATTCAATGGAATGTTGATGCTCCCGGCTACGTGCCCGCCCATGAATTCTGCAGGCGTTCGTACGTCAATGATCGTCTTTTGATTGTTCATATGCTTTTGGTTTTCTATTTGTTTGAAATGCAGAAAACAACAGTCCTCCCATTATGGCTCCATAAATCATGGTGTTCAGTGGTCGGGCTGTGATGAGGCAGGTCCCCTGCATACAACTTCTATAGTCGTAATAAAAATACCCGGCTATTGCACCAATGATCAGGCCTGCTATGGTTAGAATATGTTTTCTTAAGAATGTCATTTATAACATGGTTGTCGGACATACATAATCAGTGATCTTGAATTTTCCGCTGGATTTGATCGCAGAAAATCCACCGTCAACATCCACCAGATTATGGTACCCTCTTGCTTTCAAAATGGATGCGAATATCATCGAACGATAGCCTCCGGCACAATGCACATAGTATTTTTTTCCTTTATCCACTGCCGTAAACAACTCATTGATGAAATCGAGTGGCATATTTTCTGCCTGCACGATATGTTCGCTATCGTATTCACTTTTCTTGCGCACATCCAATATCGCGATCGATGGGTCTGCTTCTTCTAACGCGGCAAACTCGGCAACCGAAATGGAGGGCAGGGTGTCGATCTCTTTGCCTGCCTGTACCCAGGAAGCAAATCCGCCTGATAAAAACCCAATGGCGTGATCATATCCTACTCGCGCCAATCGCGTGATCACTTCATCTTCTTTTCCTGGATCTGCTACTATGAGGATTTCCTGTTTGATATCGGGTATGAGTGTGCCTACCCATACGGCAAAGGCACCATTGATCCCTATGTTGATCGAATTCGGAATAAAGCCCTTTGCAAAATCACCGGCCTTGCGTGTATCAATGATCACCGCATGTGTTTCATTGGCGGCTGCTTCAAATGCCTCTGGTGATAAGGCGCGTTTACCTCTTTCCAATACGGCATCTATTGCATCATATCCCTGAATATTCATCAACACATTCTTAGGAAAATAAGCTGGTGGTGTGGTAAGACCGGTAAGCAGTTCCTGAATAAATTGTTCCCTGCTCAGTCCCGACCGCAATGCATAATTTGTTTTTTTCTGATTGCCGAGTGTGTCTGAAGTCTCTTTGCTCAGGTTTTTTCCGCAGGCACTCCCTGCACCGTGTGCCGGATATACAATGATGTCGTCGGCCAGCGGTAATATTTTCGTTTGCAGCGAATCATATAAATGCGCGGCCAGTTTCTCCTGCGTCAGGTCTGCGATCACATGTTGTGCCAGATCGGGTCGACCTACATCACCAATAAATAAGGTATCTCCTGTGAAAATGGCGCTGTCCTTACCCTGCTCATCCCGTACCAGGAAACAGGCACTTTCCATAGTGTGCCCCGGCGTGTGCAAGAGGGTGATTTGGATGTCACCTAAGGTGAACACCTCTCCATCCGTCCCAATATGTGCATCAAAACCAGTTTGCATTTTGGTGGGGCCATATACGATGCGCGCACCTGTTTTTTTTGCCAGGTCAACATGTCCTGAAACAAAGTCGGCGTGAAAGTGTGTTTCAAAAATATATTTGATCTTCGCGCCGCGTTTTTCAGCCATATCAATATAAGGCTGCACTTCACGCAGCGGATCAACAATAGCTGCTTCACCATTACTTTCGAGGTAGTAAGCACCTTGTGCTAAACAACCTGTGTAGATCTGTTCGAGTATCATATTTGTTTATTTTTTTGCTTTTTTACCGGTTGATCCGGATACACGTCAACACTCTTCCTGTTGGATCGCGATACAAAGATGCAGTGGCCCGGGCACTTCGAAAGTTACTTTTGTTACACGCGCAAGGGAACTTTCTGTTCCGGTGACCTTTGGTACAAAAACAAAAGCGCCCGCAAATGCAAGGCGCTTTCTCTCTCTATGTTCAAAAACCCAATTACTTCATAGTTATGGTGTCGTCAAAAAACGTAACCACACCGGTAGTGATATCATGCATGCCACCAGCTATACCCAGGGCGCCGGATTCGATCATGTCGCGGAGAATAGGACTCCGGGCCATGATATCGCGCACCGTGCGTTTTACGTTGATGGCCGCCACGTTCTCCACAAACTCAGCATTGCCGGAGTTGCGGTTTTCCTTCGTGCTGGTTTCATCATCCACCGCCGGACGGATCTTCGTGAGCAGGGAAGTCAGGTTGCCCATCTCCACATGATCACATGCCCCTTTTACGGCGCCGCAACGCGTATGTCCCAATACAATGATAATTTTTGCGCCCGCCACTTTGCAACCAAATTCCATGCTGCCAAGTATATCCTCGTTGAGAATATTTCCGGCAATGCGCACACTAAATACATCACCCAGACCCTGGTCGAAGATCAATTCTGCTGAGGTGCGACTATCAATACAACTGAGAATAACCGCAAATGGATGCTGACCATCAGAAGTTTCGTTTGCCTGTTGCAATAAGTTGCGATTTACTTTGAGGTTGTTCACAAATCGCTTGTTCCCCTCCTTGAGCAGATCAAGTGCCATGGGAGGTGTAATAGATGCTTGTATTTCTTTTGTTAAGGTTCTCATAGTTATTTAGTTTGCGTACAGTTTACCTATCTTGATTTTTTCTACAACGATCTCTTTTGTTTTGGCATTTGATTCGAAGTTTTCGATCAATTCCAATACATCCGGATCTATCACCACATTATTTGAACCATCGATGATGACCTTCGATTTTTCGGGAATAGATTCGAGTGTGCGCATGATGTTCGCTTTGTTGAAGAAGGAAACTTCTTCTGCTAATACAATATGATGCACGGCATGGCCTTCTTCACTTGTAACAGTATCATGCATATAATGCGAGTTTTTGTAGCTTGCCAGTAAGGTGAAGAAAATGCCCACTACCATACCTGCCAGGATACCCATCAACAGATCGGTGAATAATATGGCTATGATCGTAACGATAAATGGTGCGAATTGCTGCCAGCCCATCTTGTACATTTGTTTGAACAAAGAAGGTTTTGCGAGTTTGTAACCCACCATAAATAAGATCGCTGCCAAACTTGCCAATGGGATCATATTCAATAATCCGGCAATCGTAATGGCGCTGATCAACAGGAATACCCCATGTAAAATGGCTGAGAGTTTTGATTTAGCACCAAAGGCAATATTGGCAGAACTGCGCACGATCACCTGCGTGATCGGCAAGCCACCAATTAATCCGGAAACAATATTGCCGACACCTTGTGCTTTTAATTCCTGGTTTGCAGGGGTGATATTTTTATCCGGGTCGAGTTTATCCGTGGCTTCCACACAAAGCAGTGTTTCCAAACTGGCTACGATGGCCATCACTAAAGCAATTTGCCATACAAGCGGATTGGTAATTGCCGAAAAAGTCGGAGTGGTAAACTGAGCAAAAAAATCACCCGCTGATTGCGGAACTGGAATACTCACCAACTGATCTGGTCGCAAAGCATATCCTAACACTCCGGAAGCAAATAATGCCTGCAGGATAATACCGACAATAACCACTACCAGCGGACCATTAATGATGTTGAAGACTTTAGATTTTTTGGACAATACCTTATCCCACAAAATCAAAATAGTGAGTGATATCATTGTAATTATAACCGCCGCAGCTGAAATATGTCCTAAAGCACTAATGATTTCACTG
>JAYRVB010000477.1:0-7617 GCA_041918775.1 Chitinophagales bacterium | reverse complement strand
TTACCCAACATCCATTCGCTGTAGGCCATTCGGAATCCATTGGTGAGGTCAAATGCGATCTCGCTGTACCGATTTTGCTGCCATAAAAATTCTGCACGCAAGTGCATCACGGCATCTGCGCATTGGTGCAGGTCTTTATTGCCGATCGGAAGATCAACCACTGCACAATAAATACCTGTAGAATCTTTTATGCCACCATCAAATGTGCGCACCTGCGAGCCAGTTGGTTTTAAGGGTAACGCTGTAAGAAATTCGGCAAATGCACCCTGCTCCACCGATACATGCGCGCAACCCGGCGGCGGATTAAACCGGGAACGCAAGGTACGAGCACTATCCACCGTCAGATCATGTGGCTCAACAGCCTGTGTTTCTGTGCTATTTCCGGTAGCCCGATTGCAGGAGATCTGCAAAAGCATGACCAGCAAAAGCAAGGCGGTGAAGCCAATGGAGAGTTTACGCATATCACACAAACGCAGGAAGCACATGAATCGTATATCTGAAAACACCTTTCCAGATTTGTATTTTTCGAATGCATTGCCAATACAGCTTTTCTGATGTACTTTTGGCATAATGGCAGATGGTCAGGCACATGTTAAGCGTTGGCATCAACTCTCCATTGAGGAAGTACTCGCAAAGCTCGATACGCAAACGAGTGGTTTAACTGCTGAGCAGGCGCACAAACGGATTGAGGTATTCGGGCGCAATGTGTTGACTGAAAAAAAACAGAAATCACCACTTATGGTGTTTCTTGGTCAATTCAAGGACCTGATGATCCTGATCCTGTTGATCGCGGCAGTTATCTCGGGAATTGTGGGAGATGTGGCGGATACCATTATCATTCTGGTCATTGTATTGCTTAATGCCCTGATCGGGTTCATTCAGGAATACCGTGCGGAAAAAGCAATGGCTGCACTTAAGAAAGTATCCCTCACGCATTCCATCGCATTGCGCAATGGCACAGCACAAAAGATCGCCTCTGAGGATCTGGTGCCGGGAGATATAATACTGTTGGAAGCCGGGAATATGATACCTGCGGATGTACGACTCTGTGAAACACACAGCTTCAGAGTTGATGAATCATCCCTCACCGGTGAATCCCTTCCGGTAGAAAAAAATACCAATACCGTTGCAGATGCAGAACTACCATTAGGCGACCGAATATGTTTAAGCTACAAAGGCACGCTTGTCACCAATGGCAGGGCAAAAGCAGTTGTATTTGCCACGGGTATGCAAACAGAATTTGGCAAAATCGCCAATTTGTTACAATCTCCTGATCAGATCACACCTTTGCAAAAACGCATGTTGCGGTTTGGTAAATTACTTACCCTGATCGTTATTGCCATTTGCGTGGCCATTTTTCTGATCGGTGTGTTGCGCAATGAAGATCCACTGGATATTTTATTAGTGGCGATCAGCCTTGCTGTAGCAGCTATTCCGGAAGCCTTACCGGCGCTGATCACGATCGCATTGGCGCTTGGCGCTAAAAGGCTGGTGATGAAACAGGCATTGATCAGAAAACTTCCTGCTGTTGAAACACTCGGTGCAGTGTCGTACATCTGTTCTGATAAAACCGGTACACTCACTACAAATAGCATGCAGGTGGTGCGCGCCTTTGATGCTGAGATTCATATTCCTGAAACAAGTGCTTCCCTATTTTTACTGGGATTAAGTTTAAATCATGAGGTTCATCGCACCACCGAAGATACATTCGAAGGCGACCCTACTGAGATCGCATTGGTTAAGCATGCGTTAAAGGAAATCGGCGAATTATCCTATGAGGATATCCTGAATAAGTTTCCACGGGTTGCTGAAATTCCTTTCGACAGCGATAGAAAATGTATGACGAGCGTACATCAGATCGGCAATGCATTTTACGTGCTGACCAAAGGTGCTGCTGATGCGCTGGCGCTGATGATGGTGCAGGCAGAAGACAGGGAAACACTGGAACGCTACAATATCGAATGGTCGGCAAATGGTATGCGTGTAGTGGGTTTCGGGTATGCTGTATTGTCTGTTCTGCCTGAACATATCATACCCGAAACACTGGAACGCAATTTATATTTTGCAGGGATCGCCGGCATGTTGGATCCGCCGCGACAAGAAGCAAAAACAGCTATTCAGGCCTGTAAAGCGGCAGGTATTGTTCCGGTAATGATCACCGGTGACCATCCGGCAACCGCCAAACATGTGGCTACAGAACTCGGTATATTGCAACCTTCAGACCTTGTGGTAACAGGTATTGAACTGCAAAGAATGTCAGCATCAACTCTGATGGAAAAAGTTGAACACATCAAAGTTTATGCACGCGTAAGTCCTGAACAAAAACTCATCATATTAAAAGCACTTCAGGAGAGAGGCAATTTCGTGGCCATGACAGGTGACGGGGTTAATGACGCACCGAGTTTGCGTGCTGCGAACATCGGCATCGCCATGGGCATCAACGGCACCGATGTAAGTAAGGAAGTAGCCGATATGATCCTGCTCGACGACAATTTTGCAACGATCGTACGGGCTGTAAAAGAAGGAAGGCGCATTTATGACAATGTGCGCAAATTCGTAAAATACATCATGACCTGTAACAGCGCAGAATTGCTGACTATTTTGATCGCAGCACTTTTAGGTTTGCCTGTTCCATTGTTACCTATACATATACTTTGGATCAATCTGGTAACTGATGGATTACCCGGTCTTGCACTTGCAAATGAAAAAGCCGATGTCGACACCATGCACAGGCCTCCGAGAAAAAGTAATGAAAGCATTTTCGCAGATGGTTTAGGCAGACATATCATTTTGATCGGCATGCTGATGGCCGCCGTCGCATTGGGCACGCAATGGGCAGGATTGCAAACAGATAATCCGAAGTGGCAGTCGATGGTATTTACTGTTTTGGCATTGTCGCAACTCGGACATGTGTTAGCTATTCGCAGCGAGCGATCCTTCCTCTACAAGCAGGGATTTTTCAGTAACCCTCCTATGGTATATACCATACTATTCACCGTTGCCTTGCAGATCGCAATATTATACATCCCGGCAGCAAACCACATACTGAGCACACAGCCGCTAAGCCTGAGTGAGTTGCTGATCTGTTTGCTCGTTTCGGCCATCGTATTCCACGCCGTGGAATTTGAAAAATGGTTGCGACGAAAACAAGCGAGAAAACATCCTAAAAAATAAAAGTAACTTTAGGTATGCAATATACTCCCTTCCGTAATGCACTCACGGGCATCTGCCTCTTTTCCATTTCCATACTTCATGCCCAGCAATCTGCATGGGATTCGATAAAGCCAACTATTGCACCTCTGCTCACTGCAGAATATGAGCATGTATATTATACACCCGCGCCGCTTCCGTTGGGTGATTATGGATGGGAAGATGGCTTACAGGTTTCCTTTGATGGCTTGCACCTTTATGCATTGTATGCACCTGCTGATCTGCTTTCATGGGTTGGTTATTTCGTCGCCAATCCCGGGCTGCCCATTTGTGAAACGTTAGGCAGCGGTGATTTTATTCGTCCCTACGCCAATGACTATGGCATAGATATGCATACCAATCTATTTGGCTGTGATACATTCATGAATCTGGATATTTTGCATGCAGAGCGCACTTCATTAGACGAGCCTTTCGATAGTTGGACGCTCAGCGGTATTGCAAGACCCGGTGCCATTGAAGGCGGCCCATACCCGGTATTTGACACGGGTGATCCATCAGAGGTAGACCATTTTCTGTTTACCGGTCCCGGCGATATCTGGATGATCAATAACACCATACCGCACCTGGATGGTATTGCTTCGGCGATCAGATTACCATCACCAATTAATCCGGTGACCAACGAATTTACAGCAGACAATCCTATGATGCGCAGGTTAGGAGGTGACAGTCTGTTGCTGGTATATGAAAAATATACCGACCCGGGGCTGAGGGATTTCATGTTTAGCATTAGTGATGATGATGGGCTTAGCTGGAGTAGTCCGCAGGTGATCACATCGATCAATAATGATGCAGGACATATCGAACATCCGATGGTGTATTTTGATGGGTCTGATATGTGGTTATATTACAGCAGAAATTTTGACATTTATGCGGCAATTCAATCCATTGCAGGTGATTGGGATAGCTGGGTAGACGAACGTCCGATCATACTCAAAGGAAATGCCACCGGTATTGGTGAACCATCCTTGTCTGCAAATGGTGATCTGTATTTTGTCACCGTGATGATCAATCCGGATAATCCCGCTGATGCGGTAGATGCAGATCCCTGGTATGCGAAAATTCAGGTGCCGAATTCGGTTATCGAACACCATACGACTGAATTGACCATTTACCCTAATCCTGCAGGCAATGATTGCTTGATCAGTTTACCCGACGCGCAGGAAACCCGTATCACGGTCATTTCGATCAATGGTACTCGTATGGATGAAACCTGTATCCGACAGCAAAGCACCATCGATCTACTTGATTACCCTTCGGGTATTTATGAGGTGATCGCCAGCAGGAACAATGAAATAATTGCTACTGCCAGATTGATCAAATTATGACCTGGCATTTATTTTACAGGCTGCCAAATATCCGGATCGGCTGGTTGACCATTTGAGTATAAAAGCATGGCCAGGATAAATTCCGTTGGTGTAATGCCCATATTAGTGATGACCGTATTTATAGCGTCAATTGAATCCTTCAGCACTGTTGTCAGATCAAGTTTCCATTGCCTTCCGAATTTCCTGAACGTAAACGACATTTCTGTTGGCGTGCCGGACACCGATAACTGCGCCTTCGCTATATTTCCTTCAATAGTGATCGAACTGATGGAATTTTCCTTTACGCTTTCCTTGCCAACCATACCATTGTTCACTGCATAAATAAACAATGATTCTCCTGTAAAAGCTCGTATTTCCTCATCTGTAGATCGATGTCGAATGAGTAACACCATCATCATATCAAGTGTATTTAATTGGATGACAGTAGCTGAATCCGCATTACGCACCCAATAGATCAGCTGATCATAGTATTGTATGGTATTAGTATCAACAAGAGTAGCCGCTTTTGCGCCATTGTCGTTAAGGATCGCATCTTTATATGCTGACCAGCACTCGTTGATTCGTTTTACATGCTTAAATTGTGCTTCAGCAGTTTGGAAAAAAAATAATAGTACAACTAAACTAAAAGTAATGCGCATAATAGATTGATTTTATATGGGTGACACGCCACTTTTTATTGTATACACCTTACTTCGCATCATTTCATCGAAATATACAAATATGCAATTTAAAGAAGGATCAGATAGGTCACAATAATACCAAGTGGCCGGCTTAAATGCTACCGGTGATGTAGTGTAGGTAGTTCCATCGCTTGCATGAAAGGCGAATCCGGACACAGCTTCGATTGTATCCGTTTTCGGAAAATACTTATAGTAACTACGTGAATATCCCGTCAAAACAAAATAGTATTTCACCGAATCCCGCCCCCAGGTATAACCCGGGTTCTCTTTATCAAAATTCAACTTATTTGGGAAATTCCTTGGGCTTACACTTCCTGTATTTCCGCAACTAAATCGAACAACACTTTCACTTGAATCGGGAAGGCCGGCTTCCGTAAATGTGTGCACTTTCAACTCTTCCATATACACCCCATTCCCCAATTCGCAATGTGTTCCTTTGATTGTATGCACACTGATTTTTGGTTCACAAGGACGAATTGCCCATAGAAAGATCAAGTTACATCCTGAAAAACACAATGCCATAAGCACTACAACTAAATACTTAGTTGATTGTTTTACGGTTCTGCTTTGTATCTCAGAAAACATATTATAAAATATCAAATACCTTCAAGTTCTCCACAAATTTACCCTTCATTTGCACATTTGCAGGTCCAATGAGGGTACTTGCCGAAAAAAGGCTCTACCTTTATAGCCCGTTATGAAGAAGGATCAAGCTCGCTATATCTTCGTTACGGGAGGTGTTACCTCATCACTCGGAAAGGGGATCTTTTCAGCCTCACTGGCCAAGTTGCTACAGGCACGCGGATTTCGCGTTACCATTCAAAAATTCGACCCATACATCAACGTTGACCCGGGCACGCTCAATCCATATGAGCACGGTGAATGTTATGTAACAGAGGACGGTGCAGAAACCGACCTTGACCTGGGGCATTATGAACGATTCCTGGGTATAGAAACCTCACAGGCCAACAACGTAACCACTGGTGCAGTGTATCTGAGTGTGATCACCCGCGAACGCGAAGGCGAGTTCTTAGGCAAAACCGTTCAGGTGATCCCGCACATTACCGATGAGATCCAGCGCAGAATGCTGGTATTAGGTGAAAGTGGCGAATTTGACATTGTGATCACTGAGATCGGTGGCACTGTTGGCGATATTGAATCCCTCCCCTATATCGAGGCGGTGCGTCAGTTGAAATGGAAATTGGGCGACAACAGATGTATTGTCATCCACCTGACCCTCGTTCCCTATTTGAATTCAGCACACGAGCTCAAAACCAAGCCTACACAGCACTCCGTAAAAATGTTGTTGGAGAGTGGTCTGCAGGCTGATATTCTGGTTTGTCGCACCGAGCATCCATTGCCGAAAGAACTGCGCAGAAAAATTGCGCTTTTCTGTAATGTAAATATCAATTCCGTGCTTGAAGCAGCTGACGTAAAAACCATTTACGACGTGCCACTCAATTTATTAGAAGAAGGAGCAGATGATATTGTGTTGGCCAAACTCAAATTGCCAAAAAAACATGAACCGGATTTAACGAATTGGAAAGCTTTTCTGTCGAGACTTAAAAATCCTACAAGTTCCGTGCGGATTGGTCTGGTTGGAAAATATGTGGAATTACAAGATGCGTATAAATCCATATTAGAATCGTTCATTCACGCCGGTGCAGCCAACGAATGCAAGGTTCAGGTGATCAGTATACAAAGTGAGCATATCACGGAAAACAACGTGGCAGAAAAGCTTGCAGATCTCGATGGAGTGCTTGTGGCACCGGGATTTGGCGACAGGGGGATTGAAGGAAAGATCACGGCCATCAAATATGTACGCGAAAATAAGATACCGTTTTTTGGTATTTGTTTAGGCATGCAGTGTTGTGTGATCGAATTTGGCAGAAACGTGCTCAAACTCAAGGATGCACATTCTACCGAAATGAACGAAAACACCAAACATCCGGTGATCGATATGATGGAGGAACAAAAACATGTGACCGAAAAAGGCGGTACCATGCGCCTCGGCTCCTATGATTGTCGTTTATACAAAAGAACAAAAGCATACGAAGTGTATAGGTCGCAAAACATTACTGAGCGACACAGGCATCGATACGAGTTCAACAATACCTACCTGAAAGATTACGAAGCTAAGGGTATGATGGCCGCGGGAGTAAATCCACAACAGAACCTGGTAGAGATCGTCGAGTTAAAGGATCATCCCTGGTTCATCGGTGTGCAGTTTCACCCGGAACTGAAATCTACTGTTGAAAATCCGCATCCGCTGTTCGTAGCCTTTGTAAAAGCTGCCATGGAGTATAAGGAAACCTCCACCTCCAAGTAGTAAAAGGCCTGTACATTAAGCCTTTCAGCCGCTCCACCCCGGATGGAGCCGGTCCTTTTTCGGGTATAACAAT
>JAYRVB010000476.1:0-7267 GCA_041918775.1 Chitinophagales bacterium | reverse complement strand
TCCCGATCTCATTAAAAGGTGTGAAGGAAGGAGACTTCACGATGGTTTACGGTTTTCCGGGACGCACCCAGGAATACCTGACCAGCTATGCAGTTGACCTGACCATCAACAGCACAAATCCAAACCGCATTGATTGTCGCGATAAGCGACTGGCCATCATGAATAGTTACATGAGCGGAAATGATACCGTAACCTTAAAATATGCCTCCAAGGCCAAAGGGCTGGCCAATGCCTATAAAAAGTGGAAGGGTGAAATGACAGGTTTAAAACTCAATGATGCAATTGCAAAAAAGCAGGCATATGAGGCTCAATTTCAAACCTGGGCAAATACCCATGCAGGAAAAGACTATCGCGACCTGCTCGAAAACATGCGCACGACCTATGGAAAGTACAAAGCCTATGCAGAACTCATCGATTACACTTCCGAAGCATTTTTTGCGGTGGAGGCCATCGACTTCTCTTCGGATTTCGAATCCCTGATCAGCAAAGGGCTTTCTGATACCATGAGCGCCGAAGCCTTGAAACAACTCGGCGATCAATATCGCGCGAATGCAGAAGGATTCTACGCCGGTTATGATAAGCGTATCGATCGCGAAATGTTTGCCACTATGCTCAAGCTGTATAGCGAGCGCGTGCAAAAAGACCTGCAAAGCGATTATTTCAAAAAAACTGCAGCTGCATACAAATACGATTTTAAAGCCTGGGCTGATGCCATTTTTGCATCCAGTGCATTTACGAATCCACAAAAACTGTATGCGTTGCTCACGGGCTTCAATGCAAAAAAAGCAAAGAAACTGAACAGTGATCCTATGTATCAGTTGTATGTGGAGGTTTCATCATTATATGCTGCACAGATCAAGCAATTTGTGCAACCACTTTCTGCGGAGATCAATGTGTTGATGCGTGATTATATGCGTGCACAAATGTTGATGCAACCTGATAAAGAATTTTATCCGGATGCCAATTCAACGCTCCGTGTTACCTACGGCAATGTAAAAGGTTATACGGCAAAAGACGCAGTTCAATATCACTACTACACCACTGATGCCGGATTGGAAGAAAAATACAAAGCAGGTGATGAAGAATTTGACCTGCCGGAAAAACTGGTGCAGTTGCTCGAAAAAAATGATTTCGGACCTTATGCTGATGCTAATGGCGCCTTGCCTGTGGCTTTCGTAGCTTCTAACCATACTACCGGTGGCAATAGTGGCAGTCCGGTCATCAATGCCAACGGCGAACTGATCGGCACCAATTACGATCGTGTCTGGGAAGGTACCATGAGTGATATCATGTATGATGTGAACCGCTGTAGAAATATCTCGCTGGATATACGCTATACCTTATTCATCATTGATAAGTATGCGGGCGCAAGCAACATCATCAAGGAACTTACGCTGGTTCAGTAACAGCCTTAAAGTGCAAAGGTCTTGGTGAATTTCAATGTCACGGCCTGACTTGCCATATACGGCAATTTAGGGTCGAGGCGGTTGCGGTTCACGTTTACACCTTCATTGAGTACGACAAACAGATCCGTCCCTTCTGTCGGGTTATAGCGGAATCGCAAATTGGCTGAGGTCACATGACTCAGATCTTCGTACTGCACGTATGCTTTGAGGGAAATTTTGGTGCTGAAATTATAATTCACACCTAGGCGAAGCAGATTGCTTACATACTGTGTAGCACTGTCGATGCCGAGATAGGAATCAAAACTGATGGCATTGAAATCATACACCAGTGAGATATTGATATGTGAGTTGATATAATATTGCAGATAGGTATTTGCATTGGTGCGCGTGCCGCCAAAAAATCCACCATAACTTCCACCAAAGGAAATATTATAGGTGGATTGTGTAGGCAGGGTGATACCAAGGTAGCTATTATACATCGTATAATTCCCTGCTGCAATGGCATTGAATTCATCCAGTTCCCAATCGAAAAAGAGTGAATCTTCTTTGCGCTCGAGTATGGTGCATTCGATGGAGGCGCCGTTTTCAAAGAAGAGTCCTGCTCCTACCGCATTGGTGAGGGTCTCCTGATCTCCCGACAACATCTTCCATCTGTAAGCGCCTTCAGTATACACATACACATACTGCACACCCTTCAGTTTTTCCGTACGCCACTGATAATTTAATGATCCGGAACCATTGCCATAATCCTGCTCATCCAGATAACCCATCACCGGATCCATTTTACTGCCAACAGCATCCACTAATGCGCTGTACGTCAGCCCTTCTCGCGCAGATTTGAAGACGCCGATATGCGCATAATATGCACTATCGAGCCCACTCACCCTGAAGTTTTCCGTTGTACCGGCAATGCCCCCTTCCACCACAAACTGCTGCGTGACCCGCTTCACAAAATCGAGGCCGTAACTCTGAAAAGTGTTTCCGGAAGAGTCTGTATCAATTCTGTTGCATAAAATTCCACCCACAAAACTGCCTAATGCATCAATATCCTTTCTGGTGCGCAACACAGTGAAATTATGTGGCGCAATAGTGTCAGTAGCTGTCACCATTCCTAACGTTTGCATGTTGAGTGCACCATTCAACCAGCCATTGGATTTACCTGTGAGTCGCGCCCCACCAATAATGGGTACGATCTCGCCATTTTCGTTGCCGATCTTGCGGGTGATGAATAAAGTATTTCCCGAAGGGAATCCAAAACTCAGTGCATTTGCAGACTCGAGAAAAAAGGTGCGCTTTTCAGGAAGGTTCACTTCATATTTGGTCAGGTTAATGATGCGGTCATCCACCTCTGCCTGTGCGAAATCTGTGTTGAGGGTAAGATCGAGCGTCATGTTTTTGCTGATGCCATACTTGACATCCAGACCGATATTACTCATCACCTTGTCCAAGGCCTCATTGTCCACAAAATATTTTCTGTTCATTAAAATGCCATCACGTTCATATGCAGTACCAGCCGCATTCAAACTATTGATCTCGTAATAATTGGCAATGGCATAAGGACTGATATAAAACGCGTTGCCCCCTTTAACATTGGTAAATACGATCTCGCGGGCAAATGAAATATTGTTCCACATATTCTCCATGGTAGAATCCAATGGCGGATAGGTGATCAGTTCGTTCTTTCGTTTGATGAGTCGCGCGATACGAATACCCATGGTAACCTGTTCTGTCGACTCAAAACGGAGGGTGGAAAATGGTATGCGATATTCTGTTGAATATCCACTGTCCGAAACGATCGTACGCGCATCCCAAAATGTATTGAAGGAAGTGGCTTGTCCGCCACCATCCATGGTCACCTGTGCATCCCAGCGAGCGTTCAGCGTATTGCTCACGAACGACATTCCGGTAAATTTATCAAGGTAGGTGTCAATGGTAACTCCTGTGCCATCATCATTGCCCAGTGGAAAATCGCGTTGCAATTCCGCACGAATCAATTGCGATGGATCTGAATCGTAGGCCATGATGCCGACATACACAAATTCATTATCATACATCACCCGAAAAGTTGTGCGCTCTGTGGCCGGTGCGCCCGGATCAGGACCCTGTTGGATAAAATTACTTTCCTCCACCGCAAATTGCCAGTCAGCTTCTGTCAACGCGCCATCCAGCGTAAATGCTGCCTGTGTGCGATACGGGATGTAAGGCGATTGCGCTTTGATCTGCACCGTACATGCCATGAGCAGCCCGATAATGAGTAGCCTGAACTGGGTTTTCATGCACTAAAGGTAAAAATTTAATCGCTGGCGCACCTCAGCGCTTGTCTATAGCGATCACCATGTACATGGCTTCCTGCTTATCCAGCGTAGTGGTAAATCCGATCAGATCACCGCTGGTATATCGCACATTACTTTTGGCCATGCCTTTTAATGCCTGATCGATCTTTTGATCAAAGCTACCCGATGCCGCATTTATCGCTGCATTCATTGCCTTGTAATCAATAGGTTCTTTGGTGAGCACGATGGCCATTTCGTCTTGTGTGCCGGTGGCATCTACTTCCATGCTGTAATCCTTCGGAAATAAACGGGTACCGGTGATGCCGCAATAAGGCGAATGCTTTTCCGTATAGGGAAACAATACCTCACTTTTTTTAGCCGCATCCAGGGCAAACACGTAGGTATAACATTCATTCGAATTCGTGACCTGAATTTTAAATCGCGTACTTTTCTTCACCGGACTTACTGTTTGAAAGGTATTTGCGCCGGTTTGTTTCAGTGCGATTTTTCGCGCACCCTCATTCATCACCAAACCGAAAGAGGCCTGCAAACTATTCCCCAATGGTTTGTCTACACTGCCCATAGGATACACACCGTAAGCTTCCACCACAAATCGTTCAAATGCATTATAAGGCACCCAGGCCACGCCATTGTTTCCCCATTCAGATCCCCAACTGTTCATGATCTGAAAGGCGCCACCTTCTTTGTAATCGTCGTAACCGATCACACACATACAGTGACCACCAAAGCCCTGCATATTCAGATCCTGCTGTGTAGGTTGCCAGATCTCTTTGCCCATCATATTTTGCATAAAACTTCCACCAACCATCATCCCGATAACCACCGGTGCACCCTGGGCAATGTTCTGTTTGATCGCTACCATGTCGATCTGCTCCTGTCCTACCCCACCGGCATCTCCCTTGGTCAGTCGCACATAGCCCGGCATGGTATACGCACCCGCTTTTTGTTTTTGTGCAGCAGTTGGTTGACGGCTGCAATCATCATCATTATATGGAAATTCGCGCATGCCGATCAATCCCTGTTGCTGCATTACTTCCATGGCATTCGGGATATAGGCACCCTGACAACCGTCGAGACCAATCTGGTTGTATAGATATGCCGGACTAAAGGCAATACTGTTCGGATCCTTTCCGGTGCGCTGGGCTTCCAGTATGGTGCGGGCGGCATAAGCACTACCCCAGCCTACACAGGAACCCTGACTCCCCTGATTCAGTCGATCCGGGGCGTATTTGAGCAGGGAAACAGATTCTGGCAGGGGATTTGTAGCATTATCGGTAAGCGGTGGCTCAAACACCGCTGTGGCATCATATTGCTCAGGATTGAAGCTTGCGCCTGTGCTGAACAGGTCGGCAAGCGATGCCTGTTCATTTCCACCCGGACTTAACAGGGAGCTTCCGCCGAAGTACCAAAAGGCTACGAGCACCACTATGAGGATGATCGCTGTTTTCGGGTTTTTGCGGAAAAAGCCCAATAATAGCGGGAGCAACATCGTTATGATACTGCCTCCGCCACCTGAACCTCTTGAACTACCGGGGAGTTTTTGTTGTTGCCGGGGCTGATCCTGATCGGGAACCATGCGAATTGCCATAACCTTACTTTTTGCGAAAAGATAATGGAAATTTTGGCCAAAATTGTGTGTCACGCTTTTCAGTTGTGTGTAAATTCTTACATTTATGTCAATACTCGTTTCTGTGGAACTTATCCAACGCTATTTTTCGGACCTTACGCCGATGCAGATCAGTCAATTCAGACAGATCGGACACCAGTATAAATTTTGGAATGAAAAGGTAAATGTGATCTCGCGGCAGGATATCGATAATATCTATCTGCACCATGTATTACATTCTCTGGCCATAGCGAAGTTCATTCAGTTTGAACCGGGCACACAGGTGCTGGACCTGGGCACCGGGGGTGGATTTCCGGGAATACCGCTGGCCATCATGTTCCCCGATGTACAGTTTCATCTCGTGGACTCTATCGATAAAAAAGTAAAGGTGGCAGAGTCTATCTACAAAGCCCTGGGCTTGCGCAATGTGACCGTGGAACAATCGAGGGTCGAAGACCTGCGGGAAAAATATGATTTCATTGTTACCCGTGCGGTGGCTGATATGATGATCTTGTACGACTGGACGATCAATCTGATCAGACGCGGACATTCGGTGAATGATGTGCCGAATGGATTGATCATGCTAAAGGGTGGATTTTTAGATCTGGAATTAGCGCCTTTCAAGGATATCGTCTACAAATTTCCTATTACAGAATATTTTCAGGAGGCCTGGTTTACGGATAAGTATGTGTTGTATCTGCCGATGGATTAAGTCTGCAGATCACCTTCAAAAATTCAGGAACACAGAGCGCACAGAGAAGACACGGAGAACACCGAGCAATACATAAAAACATATACTTTTATTTCTTAGTGCCCTTTGTGTCTTCTTTGTGCCCTTTGTGGGCTTGCATTAAGCCTTTATATCAGATCGCAAAAAAGAATCCATTATTGATCAGAACGCTCTTGTCACACCGATTACATAACGCATGCGGAAATAATCGGTTTCAGCATAAGGTGGTCGATTGAGGAATAAGGGCAAATCTACGCGCAACGTAATAGGCTTCACATTATCGAGCGGGCCGAACCACGACCAGGTAAATGCAGAACCAATACCTGCATCCATGCGCAAGGAGCCTATCCTTTCGAAATCAACGTCTGTTACGATCACCCCTGCATCGGCAAAGAGATAAGGCTCCATTTTAATGAAGGAGATGAAACTGCGATTAAACAGGCGATTAAATTGCAACTCCACATTCACTGAAGTTCCACTCACGCCTACATAGGATTGATATTGATTACCAAAGTCATCTGTTTCCGGCGCTAAATATCCGGCATACCCGCGAAGGTTCAGACCGCCACCCATATGAAAGTGATTGGTTTCTTCACCAAAACCCGTCCAGGTATCCGGGAAAAATCCTCTTGATCGAGTGTATTTATTATCGAGCATGTCTTCCGTATTACCACCGGCTAAAAACAAGGCGGATTCAAAAGGTATGTCCTGTCCACCGCCCCATTGTCCGAATACGCGCGTGCGCAGATCCAGTTTCCCGAGTTTGGTTTTGTTGATCGCTTCCAATTGGAGGCGTGTAAAATTGAATTCGCTCAGCAGGTCGTTACTGCGGAAGCCGACAAATATTTCACCCGATCCCTTAAAATATCTATAGTTTCTGGTGTATTCGATATTGATACTGTTGTTCTTGGCCTCCTGCACATAATTCGCATACATCAGGTATTCCGGCTTGTTGAAATACATATCTTTCACATACACACGAAGGAGGTCGCGATTTGCATTGCCCAGTTTCTTTTCAAATCCGGTTTCCAATACAAATACGCCATCCAGATAGCGCGTATTCAGGATGAAATCCGACATAGGCAGGAACCTGTCGGTGCTTGTTTTATAATTCAAATCAAAATGCACCAGATCATAGTCATCGGTCAGGTCTGTCAGATCCAATGCCGTAAAGGTATTATCATACAAAATGCCTTGTAGTATACCGGTGTTATACCATGCCGATAATTCG
>JAYRVB010000475.1:0-1580 GCA_041918775.1 Chitinophagales bacterium | reverse complement strand
GCAGCCTCCATATTAGATGACTCTCTGAATATCAGTACCACAGTAACACACCCAATAAACAGAAACCAGTTGATCGCCGGGATGTAGATCTGTCCCTTTACGGTACTTGGATATACCACTTTGAAGTTGGTCCACAACTTCAATTTCATTGCCTCATTCACCAGAGTAAAACACCCGGTAAGAATCGCCTGACTGGCGATCAATGTAGCCATTGTAGCGATACCGATACCGATAGGCAGGAACCACTTCGGCATGATCATATAAAATGGTGAATGGTCATGCAATTGCTGACCATCTATCGTAAGCAGATATGCAGATTGACCTGCGTAATTGAGCAATAACATGAACAATACGAATGTCCAGCTCACACGAATATTTTGTTTGCCGCAGTGACCGAGGTCGCTATACATCGCTTCGGCTCCAGTGGTGCAGAGGAACACACTGCCTAACAACCAGAAACCACCTTCATATTCTGTCAATAAATGGATCGCCCAGTATGGATTAAGTGCTTCGAGCACATAAGGGTGTTCAATGATCTGTATAGCACCGAGGATACCGATCATGATGAACCACACGGTCATGATAGGACCGAAGAATCTACCCACCACATTCGTTCCGAATTGTTGAACGGTAAATAAAATGGTCATCGCAACCAATACGATGGGCACTACGGAAGTAAGGTCGGGATAGATCAGTTTCACCCCTTCGATCGCAGAAGATATCGAGATAGGTGGTGTAATAAAGCCATCTGCAATCAGCGCGGCACATCCGATCAGGGCAGGCACGATAGCCCATTTGATCTTAAATCTGCGGTGTATGGCATATAAGGCAAAGATCCCCCCCTCCCCTCTGTTGTCATTATTCAGCGCCAACACTACATATTTGAATGTGGTGATGATCATGAGTGTCCAGAACACACAGGACAAACCGCCGAGGATCAACTCTTTGGAAACGGTATGCGTACCGATGATCGCATTGATCACATAGATCGGCGATGTTCCGATATCACCGAAAATAATTCCTAAGGAAATCAATACGCCCGCTGAGGATAGGGCATGGATGTTTTTAGTGCCGGAGGACATAATAAGAGAAAGGGCAAAAATACATGCACCTGCAATGGGAAATGCTAATTACCCAAAAATATTTTGCACCCGGTTATGCACCTATTACTAATCGCCGAGTTGCTTTTGGGCATATTCTGCCTGAAAGGTGGCAAAATCCTTTGTTTTGTAGTGTCCTTCGCCGTAGTAAGTGAGGAAAACGGTCATTTTTGCGGCATCCTTATACCCTGCTTCAACGGCGATCTTTTCGCCCTTTGGAGAAATTATGGTAATTGTTGGATAGCCGATTTTTCCATTTGACCGTGTGGCCATTTCTATCGCAAACGCATTGGTTCCGCGGGTTCCACGAGGTATGAAGGCATAGGTTTTGTTGGCAAATTGCACACTGTCGCGCCCTTCAGCATCAAATTTCACCGGATAAAACAGGGTATTCATCAAATTGGCCACTTCAGCATTGGAATAAGTATCTGAATCCAAACGCTTGCACCAGCCACACCAATCGGTATAAAAATCGACAAT
>JAYRVB010000474.1:0-7944 GCA_041918775.1 Chitinophagales bacterium | reverse complement strand
TGATCAGGCGAGAATTCTGGTATATGCCGAAGCACGCAAAACCAGCAGGTTCGATTTTATTCTCGGCGTACTACCGGATAATGCCATCACGGGCAGACTGGTCATTACCGGTGATCTGCAATTGCAATTGCAAAATACTTTTCATCAGGGAGAGACCATGCAATTGCAATACACGAAACTGGAAAGTAGTACAAAATCTTTACTAGCAAAAGTGGCTTATCCTTATCTGCCAACCTTACCGATTGGTCCGGAAGCCATGTTTTATTTATACCTGAAAGACTCCACTTTTCTCGAAAGAAAAACAGACGCCGGTTTGGTGTATCAATTATCGGGCAACAATCGTTTGAAGGCACTTGTGCATTTTAATAACTCAACCGTATTGCGTCCGGATACTGTATTCGCACTTGCCAATTTTGCGCTGCCCGACATGTTGGATGTGCAGGAACGAACTTATGGGTTGGAATGGCAGATGCAAAAACTCAATGATGTGTTTAATCCACGGGCAGGGTGGTGGTGGAATATCAGTGCCTCAGCAGGTACGCGCACGATACAGGAAAATGCAAGTATCACCGCCTTGTTCGATCCCGAAAATCCGGAGTATGATTTTGCCTCCTTGTATGATAGTATCGATGTAAAAACATTCAGTGGAAATTATCGCGCAGATCTGCAGCGGTATTTTCCTTTGTTTGATCAAAGTACTTTGTTGATACAATATCGTGGTGCCGGATTGCTGCAACCAGATCCGGTGGCGAATGAATTGATGCGTATCGGTGGCAGTAATTTATTGCGCGGTTTTGATGAACAAAGCC
This sequence comes from Chitinophagales bacterium, assembly GCA_041918775.1. Classification (GTDB taxonomy): domain Bacteria; phylum Bacteroidota; class Bacteroidia; order Chitinophagales; family BACL12; genus UBA7236. The sequence goes on along the minus strand of JAYRVB010000474.1, from coordinate 7,135 downwards.
TCCCGGTGGCATTCTATCATTTGGGCACAGCCGAGTATAGATATTTATTGGGACCAAGAAGTTTTGCTTCCCTTTTTGTGGATGCCGGTTATGTGATGAACCCTACGGCTATCCGGCAGGAAATGTGGGTATACGGCTTTGGTGCCGGCATACGCTTTGAATCAAAAGCGGGTATCTTTGGCCTCACGTATGCACTCGGTGGCACTTCTGAGGCGCCGGTGCAATTTCGCAATACCAAAGTGCATTTCGGATATATCAATTATTTCTAGTGAGAATTTTGAGCATCATCCTGTGTGTCATTCTTTTGCCCATGCAACTTTTGTCGCAGGAAACGCCCATTGATTCTGTGGCAACACCACCACCGGTCATTTATTATCCGTATGATACAGCAGCACTACTCAGGCAACTCGATTTTCGTCCATTTTCCTATGATAGCATCACCCGGATATCGCCGACCAAAAGTGCAGTGCAACAACAAAGCACCTTCCATGTGGAAACCCACGACCTGGTGCTTCCGATACTCTGTCTGATCATGTTGATCTATGTAACCTGGATCAGGTACACTTTTAATCGCGAACTGCGTGAAAACATCACCGTATTGCTCAACGGTAACCTGGGACAACAGATCTACCGCGACCGCGAGTTTTCTGCCAATATCTTCAAGTTTGTCACCTTCCTCAATTTCGCGCTCAGCATCGGCGTGCTGATATTTTTGGTGATGCGGCAATTTGAGGTGCCTATGCCCTTTGATGCAAATGCCTATAACATCCTATCATTTATAGCGGGCTTTAGCTTATTGTATGTGTTGCGTGGATGGCTATACCGGATCCTCGGGGCCATTTTTCGGATATCGCCTACCTTACAGTTCTTTCGCTTTAATGCCCTGGTGATATACCACCTCCTGGGTATACTCCTTTTACCCTTCCTGCTATTGGCAGCCTTTTCCGACCCGCCGGTGAGTCAGGGCGCCCTATACGCCGCACTCGGACTGGTAGGTCTGGCCTTTCTGATCCGCCTGGTGAAGGGGCTCAATGCGGCCCTTACCACGGGTACTTTGCGTATCCTCTACTTTTTGCTGTATATTTGCGCCCTCGAAGTGGCGCCACTTCTGATAGCCTTTAGGTTCCTCACGTCGTGGGCAAGCGCTTAGCCGAAATTACACCCAATGAATAAACCGCAGCCTACGAGTAGCAAACCGGTAAAGTCTATCCTCATTTCTCAGCCAAAACCTCCGGAGGTGCCAAAATCTCCCTATCAGGACCTGGCCGAAAAATATAAGGTGAAGATCGAATTCAGGCAGTTTATTCAGGTGCGTGGACTCGCGGCTAAGGAATTCAGAAAACAGCGCATCAATATCCTCGATTATACAGCAGTTATTTTTACCAGCAGAAATGCCATCGATCATTTCTTTCGCATTTGCGAAGAACTACGTGTGCGCATGCCGGAAATGACCAAGTATTTTTGTGTGTCGGAGGCCATCGCTGTGTATCTGCAAAAATATATTCAGTATCGCAAGCGCAAAGTATTTTTCGGATCAGGAAAAGACACCGATATGTTCGACCTGTTCAAGAAACATATCTCAGAAAAATTCCTGTTTCCCTGCACAATGCAGCACAAGGATATTTACACCGAATATCTGAAATCCATCAACGCTGATTTTTCTGAAGCGTTTATGTATGAAACAGTGCCAGCCGACCTCACCGACCTCAAAGGAAAATTGAACTGCGATATGGTGATCCTGTTCACACCGACCGGGGTGGCCAGCCTTTTCCAAAATTTCCCTGATTTTGAACAGGGTGATATGCGCATCGCCGGTATGGGCGCTGCTACACTTAAAGCTATGGAAGAACACAAGCTCCGTATCGATATCAAGGCACCTACTCCTGAATCACCTTCCATTATCATGGCACTCGATAAATATCTTGCCGCTGTGAATAAAAAGAAATAAGTTGTTGCAGCATCCGGCTGCCACTCAGCGTATTTTCCCTTTGCTATGTTTGCATTGTGGTGTTTGACCAAACTCCTGCATTACCTTTGTCGACAGACAATACCATCGTGCAATGAATCACCTGCAATTTGAAAGTTCTCCCTACCTGCTGCAACATGCGCATAATCCTGTTGATTGGTACCCATGGGGTGAAGCAGCATTTGAACGTGCACGCAATGAAGACAAACCTTTACTCGTAAGCGTCGGCTATGCGGCCTGCCATTGGTGTCATGTGATGGAGAGAGAGAGTTTTGAAAACGAGGAAACAGCAGGTTTCATGAATGTGCATTTCATCAACATCAAGATCGACCGTGAGGAACGACCTGATCTGGACAATATTTTTATGAATGCCTGTCAGATCCTCACCGGTGCAGGTGGCTGGCCATTGCATGTTTTCCTTACACCCGACCACAAGCCCTTTCATGCCGGTACTTATTTTCCGCCGAAACCGGGCTACGGAAAACCCTCGTGGATGCAGTTGTTGAAATACATGCACGAAGTATTTGTTACAGAACGGGATAAAGTGGAGGACCAGGCAGAAAAATTATCCATGCACATTGTGCAAATGGATCGTGCATTTATACAACCCATGCCATTGTCTGAAAACGAACCCTTATTCACTGAAAAAGATTTTGCACTTGCAGTGTCAGGTATCAGGAAACAATTTGACGAGGTTGACGGCGGCTTTGGCAATGCCCCCAAATTTCCGGGTGCCATGTCGCTTCGTTTTTTAATGCGATACGCGTATCATACAGGCAATGAACAGATATGGGCACATGTACATCTCTCGTTGAAAAAAATGCACCAGGGTGGTATTTACGATCATGTGGGCGGTGGCTTTTCCCGATATGCCGTAGATAAAAAATGGATGATCCCGCATTTCGAAAAAATGCTGTACGACAATGCCCTGTTAGCGGCTACGTACGCAGAGGCCTATCGCATCACCAGAAACGAATTGTATATGCAGGTATGTGCAGATATTCTCCAATTTGCAGAGCGCGACATGCATCTGCCTTCAGGAGGATTTATAGCTTCGTATGATGCAGATAGTGAAGGTGTGGAAGGAAAATATTACACCTTCAGTTATCAGGAATTTAAAGAAGTGACCGGCGATGATCATACCTGGGCACTCGACTATTTTCAGGTAGAGGAAGCAGGCAATTGGGAACATACAAATATCCTGCATGTGCATGCCGACGAACAGCAGTTGGCCGAGTCGCAGGGATGGAGCCTGGATGTATGTAGGGAACATCTGTCGCGTGTAAAGAAAAAATTGCTCGACCACAGATCAAAACGCATTGCACCGGGCGCAGACCACAAGATGATCTTATGTTGGAATGCATTGATGTGTTCCGCTTATGTAGAAGCGTTTAAAGCCTCTGCAAACCCGCATTACCGAAACATGGCCGTGGAAACCATACAGGTGATACTGGATCAATTTGTGATCGATCCACAGGATGCGAAATTGTGGCACACCCTTACACATGGAGTTGGAAAGTATCATGCTGTTTTAGAAGATTATGCCGCATGTATACAGGCATTACTGGATGTGTATGATATCACAGGAAATATGCTTTATGTAAACAAAGCGATCCAATACACCACACATGTACAAACCCATTTTTCTGCGGCCGACGGTATGTATTTTTTCACAGCCGGTTATCAGCATGATGTGCCCGTGCGTGCCACCGAATTTTACGACAATGCAACACCATCCGGAAATAGCATGATGTTGCATAATATGCAAAGATTGTATTGTCATACTGCACGTTCAACATATGCAGAGCAGGCAGAAGCCATGTGCAACGCGATGAAAAAAAGTATGCTGCAATATGGTACCTCATTTGGCAATTGGTTAATGGCTGCATATACCTATAGCACACCGTATCATGAGATCGTGATCACCGGTGATCAGGCAGACACATACAGAGATGCATTGATTACACATTATTTTCCTTACGCAGTGTATGCAACAGATACCACTGGTGATGCACCCACGATCCTGACCGAAAACAGATATGTGCCGGGTGCAACCATGATATACCATTGCCGCAATTTCACCTGTGCCCGGCCTGTCAGTTCCGTGCAAGATTTCGTGCAGGCCCTTGAGGAACTTTGATAGCATGCGTCAATAAAGTACCTTTATCCAGCACAACACTTTGTAACTTATTGCGTTAATGAAGAACATGAGCAGATCTTTACTGTTGTTAGGCTTACTTGGGGCATGTTTGCAACTTCGGTCGCAATCGATCGACCTGGTGAGTTATGGGCAACAGGATCCGCAGTTTACGCAGTACGCACTTGCTCCGGCCATGTTCAATCCGGCTGCCGTAGGTGCAGATGATGCCTGGGTTACCGGCCTGTTGCTGCGCAGTCAGTGGGTAGGCCTGCCTGGAGCGCCTATTGCACAGGACCTCACTAGTCACGTACCTGTGTATAAGTTATCCAGCGGTGCCGGCGTCCATGTCACAAATGTGACCGCAGGACAACAAAGAATGACCACAGCGTCACTAGCCTACGCCTATCAATGGAAGATGCGGTCTGCAACCCTTAGTTTTGGCTTATCCGGTGGGCTTTTGCAATATAGTCTCGACGGATCTAAACTGATCACTCCAACAGGCACTTACGGAGATGTGATCAACCATAATGACCCTAATTTGCCTGTCACATTGATGACCAAAATGATACCTGACGCAGCAGCCGGTATCTATTTCTTTACGGACGATTTGCAGGTAGGGGTTTCTGCAAATCATGTACTGGTGCCGATCTGGGCGTCGAATGCGCCGGCAGAAGCCGCGGTACAATATAATCCCAATGCTTACGTTTATGTGGCATACGGCTTTGACGCCGGAACCAGGTTCCGCATCATGCCGAATGTTCTTTATAAGACCGACCTGAATGCAGGCGTAGTTGACGTGAATACCCTCGTTACCTACGATGATCGTTTGCTGGCGGGCGTTTCAGCCAGGGCCGGTGTGCAGGGCACCTTTGACGCAGTGTCGTTAATGGCCGGCATACATGTAGCTGACAGATGGCAGATCAGCTATGCTTACGATGTTACCCTTTCGGAGCTCAATACCGTGAGTTCCGGATCGCATGAGGTTGGCGTCAGGTACAGAATCCCGGTAGCGAGACCGAGGGCCGGAAAAATGGTGAATAACCCGAGATTCCTGTATCATTGATGGTTTGAAAATTTGTGGAATGGAGAAAAGTGGCTAATTTCGGCCTACTTTTAGCCAATCTGTGTGTATAAACAGTGGTTACGCGTATTTGTATTAGTAAAATAATGCTATTTTTACACGGAATAATAAGCACAAATTGATCTCAAGTATGAAAAGAAACTTGCAATTGTTCACACTTGCACTGGTAGGCTTTGTTGTCGGTACCGGCTGTAGTCATTCTTCGTGGGATGATTACCGCGGACAACTCCTCGGTGTGCAGGACCGACCGGAATGGGAGCCGATCAACCCATATGGAATGGTGTACATTCCCTCCGGAACACTTCACATTGGTCCGAGCGACCAGGATGTGAATAACAGCCTCTGGGCCAGAGCAAAATCCATCTCTATTCAGGGTTTCTACATGGATGATGCCGAGATTACGAATAATGAATACCGTCAGTTCGTATACTGGGTGCGCGACTCCATCATGCACGTACTCCTCGACCACTATGTGGAAGCGGAAGAAGGCATGGAAACAGAAGTGCCACTGGTAGACTGGTCTATGGAGATCGATTGGGACGATGAGGAAACTCGCTCACGCCTCGAAGAATTGTACTTACCTGCCAGCGAAACGTATTATGGCATCAAAGCCATCGATACCCGCCAGCTGATCTATAACTATCGTTGGGTGAAGTGGAAAGAAGCAGCCAGCAAGTCTAACCGCGATAAGAACATCGCCGACTTCATTGTTGAAGAACCGGTTGAGATCTATCCGGATACACTCGTATGGGTGCACGATTTCACTTATTCGTATAACGAACCAATGACCCGTCAGTACTTCAGTCACCCGTCATTCGACGATTACCCTGTTGTAGGGGTGTCGTGGAAACAAGCCGGAGCCTTTGCAACATGGCGTTCAGATTTCTGGAACGACTGGCGCAGGGCACATGAAGAGGTGCAAGTGGATGATTTCCGCCTGCCTACCGAACACGAATGGGAATACGCATCACGCGGTGGTCGCGATATGGCACCATACCCTTGGGGTGGTCCTTATGTGCGCAACACTAAAGGATGTTACCTGGCTAACTTCAAGCCCGGACGTGGTAACTATCCTGAAGACGGTGGTTACTATACCGTAAAAGTATACTCTTATGCACCGAACGATTTCGGGGTATATAATATGGCAGGTAACGTATCTGAGTGGACTTCAACTGCCTTCCAGGAGAATACTTATTCTTTCTTACATGATGAAAACCCTGACTATCGCTATGATGCAGAGGACAGTGATCCTCCGGCTTTGAAGCGTAAAGTGATCAGAGGTGGTTCATGGAAGGATATCAGCTACTATATTCAAACAGGATCACGCCACTGGGAGTTCCAGGATACCTCTAAGTGTTATGTAGGCTTCCGTTGCTGCATGACCTTCCTCGGACGCTCAATGAGTGATTTCTAAATACGTTTTTCCCAAAAGTAAACGCCTAACATTTTACCTTAATCAATTTTAAAACCGTAAAAATCAAAGCAAAATGTCAGCATTTTTTGAATCCGATCGTTTTAAACGAATCAAAAACCTGATCATCGGTATCGGTGCTTCCGTAGTATTGGTGGGTGCACTTTTCAAAATCCTGCACTGGCCGGGAGCCGATCAGATGTTGATGGTGGGTATGTTAACCGAAGCATTCCTCTTCCTCATGCTCGGTATTCTTCCTCCACACAAAGATTACTATTGGGAGAAAATCTATCCGGATCTGGATGTTGCCCCTGAAGTAGAAGAGGCAAGAACCGGTAAGAAGGTGCACAAGATGGCAGAACCAAAAGAAAGCGTTACCCGTCAGTTAGATAAAATGTTGGAAGACAGCAAGGTAGAGCCGGTTATGATCGAGCGCCTTGGTGAAAACCTCAAAAAACTCGGCGAAAACATCGAGAAATTATCTGATGTGCAGGACGCTGCCGTTAATACGAATGAGTATTCATCTAAGATCAAAGA
>JAYRVB010000473.1:0-7424 GCA_041918775.1 Chitinophagales bacterium | reverse complement strand
TGGTTCGCTAGTTCCATGATGCGTTCACTGGAGATGTTGCGGATCGCTCTTTCCAGTCCGTCAAAATAGTCCAGTGTGAGGCCGCTGAGTAAGGTGTTTTTGATCACGTTAATGCGATTGAACGGACCGTCGGTAGCGCGCAGCAGACCGCCGAGCATGTAGTTGCGCACAATAGATAATTCTTCTTCATCCACAGCAACCTTTTTAAGCAGATCCATTTCTTTGTAGATCTCTTCGAGGGCGGAGGCGCATACTTCATTGCCCACTTCTGTTTCCACAGAAAAGTAGCTGGCGTGACGATAATGCGAAATAGAAGAATATATACCATAGGTATATCCCTTATCCTCGCGGATATTGGTCATCAGGCGAGAACCGAAGTAACCGCCGAATAAAGTATTCAGCACATTCAACTCAGGAAAATCAGGGTGCGTTTTGCCAATGGTGAGGGTGCCAATGCGCACTGAAGATTGCACAGAATCCTCCTTCGGAATAAAGTATTTATGTTCAGAGGCTGTGTGGATGCTTTTGTCGCTGGTAGAAATGATCTTTCCATGCGGCTGATATTTACCAAAATATTTGTCCACCAGCTGAATATCCTGTTCATTGATATTGCCGCTCATGAATATCATCGCATCGCCGGGACGATAATGTGTGCGGTGATAATCCAACAGTGTTTCGCGTTGCAGGGCATCCAGTGTATTTTCATTGAGCGCATATCCGTAAGGATGTGTATCGCCAAAAAGCACAGCACTGAATTTGCGGTTCGCGTGAAAATCTGTGTTCTGTGCATTGATGCGCAGTTTTTGTTTTTGCTTGGCGACGAATAAACTCAACTCTTCCTCAGAGAAAGCCGCATCGATCAAAATTTCTTCTGCGATGGGCAATAATTCAGCGAGGTATTTGCGCAGACAGAATATGGTAAGCGAAGTAAAATCCTGTCCCGCGTTTACTTCTAATTGTGCGCCGTAATAATCAATACTATCGGCGATCTCTCGCGCAGATTTGGTGGAAGTGCCTTTGCGCATGAGGTTGCACACGCTGCGACTCACTCCTTGTTGCGGTTCATACCAGCGGCCTCCGTGGAAGATCAATTCCACGCGGATGAGTTCCTGTTCAACGCCATCCACTACAATGAGTCGCGAGCCGTTGCTGAGTGTGCGTTCTGTATAGTTGCGGATATCCAGTCTGTCGATCTGCTGTAATCCGGGTGCTTCTGTTCTGTTCATTCAGTGGATTATTGTACGTTGCCATAGTGCATGGTACTACAGCCTTCTTTGGTGAGTAATTGTTGTGCGCTTGCCAATATATCATTTGGGGTAATGGCGAGAAACCGACTCATCTCCGTGTTCACAAGATTTGCATCCTCTAACATTTCGGCGGCGGCTAAAGATTCTGCCTTATTCAATACCCCTGTATTATTACTAGTGATGTCCATTTCCACCGCATTTTTGATACGCTGCAATTCTGTATCGCTGATCAGCTCGCTCCGCACTTTATCCAACTCCACCTGTATGCCCGCCTCCGCATCTGCCCAGGCAACACCTTCGGCGAGTCGCCCCGAGATGATGAACATGCCGGTATTGATAGAACCTGTCACAAATGCGGCGATATCGGTAAATAATTTCTTTTCTTTTTTGAGTGCGTGTTGCAGGCGCGAACCTTCGCCGGTGCCCAGCACATCACTCAGCATATTGGCGGCGTAGTATCCTGCCTCCACACGTCCCGGCATTTTCCATGCTTTATACAACACATTCACCGGCACATCTTTTTGCACGGCAAGAAATTTCGCACTTGTTTGTTGAGGTTCATCCGGATAATTGCGGTCAAATGATTCACCATTGGGAATATCGCCGAACCACTTTTCTGCCAGGCCAAATGCTTTTTCCGCCGTGATGCCACCACTAATGGTCAATATGGCATTATTGGGACGATAATAGCGATAAAAGAATTGTTTCACATCATCCAGATGTGCATCCTGCACATGCTGTAATTCAAGTCCGATCGTTGGCCAGCGGTAAGGATGTTTTTCATACACCAGTTCACGCAATTTATGCCACACATCACCGTAAGGGCGATTGATATAATGTTCTTTGAATTCTTCGCACACCACATTGCGTTGTACCTCCAATGATTTCTCACTGAAATCGAGGTGCAGCATGCGATCACTTTCCAGCCACAAAGCAGTTTCGATATTGCTTACGGGTAATACATCGTAATAATTAGTGAGGTCGTTGCTGGTATAGGCATTATTGGTGCCGCCGGCCAATTGCAATTCCGTATCAAAATCGGGCGCATTCACCGATCCGCCGAACATCAGATGTACAAACAAATGGGCAAACCCCGTTTTTGCCGCCACCTCATCGCGTGCACCCACTTTATACAGCACATTTACGGCACATAACTGTGTGCTATGGTCCTCATTCACGATCACGGTCAGGCCGTTCGCCAACTTCTGCTTCTGATAATGTATCATAGCTGCAAAATTGAGAAAGAAAGCAGAAAGTTCTGTATTTCAGTCCATTCTACCCGAAATCCGCGCTCCCACCGCCCCTTCCCTTGCCACAAAACACCACGATTCCTTATATTTGCACCCCATTCGGGCCTATAGCTCATTCGGTTAGAGCAACTGACTCATAATCAGTAGGTGCCTGGTTCGATTCCAGGTGGGCCCACAAAAAACGGGATACGGGTTCTACTGTATCCCGTTTACTTTAAATACAAAGGAACACGGATTTAACAGGTTTAACGGGGTTTACACGGATTTTTCTTTCGCGCCTTTGCGTCTTTGCGTGCCCTCCTTCCTCCTCTCCTAAAACCCTATCTTTGCGAACGATTTACACCTTCAACCGTTTTACACATATGCAGTTGTCGCATCTCTACGAAAAAGCACTCCGCGAAGAGTTCCTCACCGTGGAAGAAGGTATGTTCCTCTTCGAACATGCGCCAACAGCCGCCCTCATGCAGATCGCCGACACCCTGCGTCAACGCAAAAAACCAGGCAACAAGGTCACCTGGATCATCGATCGCAACCTCAACACCACCAATATCTGTGTAGCCAACTGCAAGTTCTGCAACTTCTATCGCGTGCCCGGACATGCAGAAGGCTATATCACCGATATGGACACCTACAAAGTGAAGATCGAAGAGACCATTCGCTATGGCGGTGAACAATTATTATTACAAGGCGGACATCATCCCGAACTGGGCCTCGATTTTTATACCGGAATTTTCCGCGGTATCAAGGAAATGTTCCCCAATGTAAAATTGCACGCACTCGGCCCACCTGAAATTCATCACATAGCCACCCTCGGAGGATATACTTATACATACGTGCTTTCTGAATTGATGAAAGCAGGTCTGGATAGTTTACCCGGAGCCGGAGCAGAAATTTTAATTGACCGCGTGAGAAAAATCATCAGCACCGGAAAATGTTTAAGCGATGAATGGCTGAATGTGATGCGCGCCGCACATCAACTCGGACTCACTACCAGTGCCACCATGATGTTCGGTCATATAGAAACGATAGAGGAAAGATTTTTGCATCTCGAAAAGATCCGTCAGGTACAAAGTGAGAAGCCGGCAGGTGCAAAAGGATTTATTGCATTTATTCCATGGACCTTCCAGGATGAAGGTACCACACTGCGCAAAATACGTCGTGCCAAAAATGATACCACACCGGATGAATATATCCGAATCATTGCCATGAGCAGAATATTCCTGCCGAATATTGACAACATTCAGGCAAGCTGGCTTACAGTGGGTAGAAAAGTTGCACAGATCTGTTTACACGCAGGTGCTAATGATTTTGGTAGCATCATGATCGAAGAAAATGTAGTCAGTGCTGCCGGTGCACCTCATCGCTTCACCTATAAGTCGATACAGGACGCCATTCGCGAAGCCGGATTTATTCCGCAATTGCGTGATCAGCAATATCAGGACCGTGAGATCCCTGCCCATATTGAAGAACAAGTGATCGGGTATTGATCTGATACAGTTGTCAAAAGGCTATCATTGTGCTTTACACATTCCTTGTGCATTTATCACATACATGAACATTCGATCGCTCCTGCTTGTTTTATTCCTGACGCTTGCTGTATCGCATACATATGCGCAGGATAGCACCATGTTAGTGCTCAGCTATAATATCCGGTACGACAATCCGGATGATGGCAAAAACAATTGGCATTTCCGGAAAAAAGTGATGGCTGATTATTTCAACGGTGTATCACCGGCAGTGATCGGCATGCAGGAAGCATTGTATCATCAGGTGCAGTTCCTCGACAGTGCTTTGACCCGTTATGATTATGTTGGTGTGGGTAGAGATGATGGGAAATGGAAGGGAGAATTTTCACCGATATTTTATGATACCGCCATATTTTCCATCCATTGCTGGAAGACCATTTGGCTTTCTCCCACGCCCGACACGCCATCCATAGGATGGGACGCAGCCTTACCCAGAATATGCACGCAGGCGGTATTTATAGAAAAGGCAAGCGCCGACACGTTCTATGTATTCAATACACACTTCGATCATATCGGCGAACAAGCCCGCAATGAATCCGCAAAATTGTTGTGTAGTGTCATTCGATCTCTACCGGAAGATGCTTATATTCTTTGCATGGGCGATTTCAACGCAGGCGATGATTCTCGGGTGTATGACATCATGACCAGTGTATTGGAGGATTCACGTACCATTGCCAGAAAAAAGGGTTCGAATTATCCCACCATTCACGAGTTTGGTAAATTCCATGATGACAACCCCCGGATCGATTATATTTTTACAAGAAATTTTATGGTATCGTATCAGGCACATTATCTCAATACACACGCTAACGGTGATTGGCTCTCTGATCATCTGGCAGTGGGGGCGGATGTACGGAAAGTGAAGTAGTAAAATATTTGTCCATACACTTACCTTTATCCAAAATTTGATCCATGCAAAAGCGCTTGTTGCCAATAACCCTGTTCGCTTTCCTATTCCTGTGCTGCACCGATCTGTATGCAGGGATCATGGACGGGTTGGTCTCCCTGAATCAGGGCCTTCTGCTGATAAACACCTACATCACACCGAAAACGCATTTGTCGCTCTTACAGGTGATGGTTGTAGTGATGATCACATTAATACTCATGGGAGCCGGTTTGGCCGCGCAGTGGTTCAGGCAATTGCACATGGCACCGGCGCCCTTGCAATATTTTAGAATGGCAGTAGCAACGATAAATGTTTTATTAGCCATTTATATCATGGTGTTATTGAATGAACAGGAAGCATATTATGCTCCCGCACCCTATACGCGGGCCGGAAGAGGTTGGTTGAATTTGCTTTCCTATATGCCGTTCGTACTGGTGATCGGATTAGGTGCCACTGCTTTTTTAAGCATGAAAAAACGCATTCCCTTCGGTCGCGGCGGAAAGGAGTTCTACAGCATAAATATGATCATCTGGGTGTTTGCCTGCTGCGCATTTGCTTATTGGGGATTTTACAATGTGTTTTGAGCTGCAGAGCGATTGTCCTAATTAATCGGCATACCCACTACTCAGCGGTAGAATCATACGATGTACCTGTTTCCCATCGTTTTATCTTTGAACGACAAAACCCTTTGTATGCGTAAACTCATATATGTAGTGATCATCCTGCTGGTTGTATCACAGACCCGGGCACAATCACTCACCAATGGCACCTTAGGTTTTCAGATCGGTTATGATTTTGCTGCACATGGCACGCTCACAGAAACCGAAGTGTTAGGAATTATTGATACAGATACCGGCGGTGCGGTAACCAATATGCTGAATATAGGTATTCAATACAGTTTTGCTTCCTGGTTTAGTGCAGGAGCTGAATTTAATTATGGCGCCTATGTGGAAGATACAGCAGATACCGGCGCTAATGGAAATGTATTTAATACCATTGCTTTTGATGCGCGCCTATATCCATTGAATAAAGATCATTTGAACTGGTATGTTGGTGCACAGGCAGGGCTAACCAATTTGCAGATCTATCGGGTGGATCCGGCAACGGATATGGAGGCAGGATATAAATATGCAAGTCCGCATCTCGGATTGTTCACCGGGATCAACTGGTATTTTCTGGATGTAGCCGGATTGTTCTTTCAACTCGATTACAGCAAGCATGGATTTGAATTGAATGAGCTTACCATAGATGAAGTCAAACAAGACCTCACCTATATCAATCAGACACTTGATACGAAGGGAGTAGGTGTGCGGGCGGGTATCACTTTTCATATCAACTAACAGATAGTTTGAATACATTTGTGCATGCGCTTTTTGCAGGCCGATGTAATTTTTCCTATTCACAGTGCTCCCCTCACAGATCATGTGTTGGTGGTGCAGGACAATGGTGTGATCGAATCGATCATACCCATTGCAGATGCAGACCCTCTGCGTATTGAACGCTTCGAAGGGTATCTGGTGCCCGGGTTTGTGAATGCCCATTGTCACCTCGAATTATCGCATTTGCGAGGAGAGTTCCCTGAGAAAACCGGATTGCCCGGATTTTTATCGCTCGTTGTCCAAAAAAGAATTTCCGATCCCGATCGCATGCAGCAGGCTATGATAGATGGCGATGCGGAGATGTATCGAAATGGCATTGTAGCTGTTGGTGATATATCCAACAGGGACGATAGCTTTCAGGTGAAATCGCGCAGCAAACTCATCTACCACACCTTTGTGGAATTATTGGCATTTGATCCGGCACGTGCTGCTCAACAATTAGACCACGGACACGCGCTGTTGGCAAAGGCACATGCCATGCAATTGCGTGCGAGTCTGGTGCCACATGCACCTTATTCGATCAACGAAGTACTGGTGCGTGGGATCATGCAGGCATGTGTGCAAACACAATCGCCAACCTCCATACACATGTTGGAGAGTAATGATGAGAATGAATTGTATGTGCGATCAACCGGATTATATAGAAAATTATATCGGGAGATGGGTATTGCCATCGATCAGTTTTTTTCGCACACCGGGAAAACAGCATTGGAATCCGTATTACCCTGGTTCGATACACATGTGCCAACAATGTTAGTGCACAACACCATTGCCACTGCCTGGGATGCCGATTGGGCAGAAGGTATGCATCCGCATTTGCATTGGTGTTTTTGTCCGAACGCCAATCTGTACATTGAAGATAGATTGCCGGATATTCCGATGTTGATGCAACATGTGCAATATATATGTATCGGTACGGATAGTCTGGCCTCCAATCATCAACTCTCTCTGCTACACGAGTTGAGTGTGATACATCGCGCATACCCCGAGATCGGATTGAATGATCTTTTTCGATGGGCTACCCTTTATGGTGCGAAAGCGCTGCAGTTAGACGATGCACTTGGCAGTTTTCAGGCCGGAAAGCTGCCGGGAGTGAACCTGGTATCCGATTTCGAGTCGGCGCAGACAGCGAAAGT
>JAYRVB010000472.1:0-1997 GCA_041918775.1 Chitinophagales bacterium | reverse complement strand
TCTGCACCATCAGCAGAATTTGTTTTAGGTGCACCCACTGTTGGCATAGAGGATATGACAGTTGACCATTTGCTTGTTGTAGATGATCATCTTATACTGCCTCCAGGATCAACAGGTAACACACTACGCATTGTGAATGCCTCGGGGCAGATGGTTTTTGAATCTACTGTGCAACAGAGTGTTTCTGCGATAGAAATGCCGTATTTGCCTTCCGGCATTTACATCGTTTGTATGAATGACCAAAGAAAAATGCATGCAAAAAAAATCATGGTACTTTCTTCCGGTGGGAATTAATTTGATACAGCATATCATCTAACATGTGATCCGTAAAGGCCCCTTGCGTAATATAATAGGTACAATATGAAAAAGATCTCACTTTCAGCTTATTCAACCGCATCTGCTATATTGCTTGGACTATCCAATGAAGTCAAATCGCAGATGATTTATCAGGATATTGACCCTGATGTAGGCATCGGTGAATTTCATGTAGATTTCAATGCAGATGGGATCTCGGAGATGGTCATGCAAGGATCCGGGTGGTGGACCTTTACAAGTTCCAATGTTTATTCATCCTGGCAAATCGAATTCCTCAATTATGCAGAGATCGCCACTTCTGCTGGTCCATTTCAATTGTATGCCGGAGATACTGTGGACGGGTATCTGGATTTTAATACTGCAGATCAACTTTTCTTTTATGGGTATAACCACGATGGATGGATCGATGTGGATGCAGGTGCTTCTTGGATCAACCATGATAGTTATATCGGCATGCGGTTCGATGTAGATGGCCATTTGCATTATGGCTGGATTAGAGTCAGATTGAATCAGGATGATGCTGAGGAAATGCCCTCATTGATCGTAAAAGAACTAGCCTGGAATGCTACGCCGGATGCACCGGCGCCGATCAACCCACATGTTGGGGTTGCTACACTCCCGGTATTATCCGACGTAGGTGAAACTAATACCGCCTCAGACCTGCAATTGAGTTTTCAGAATGCAGAGGATGAAAGTCATGTGAGTGCCTACAGAGTGATGCTGTTCACAGGATTTACGCCACCTACACTTGCAGAAGCTAATGGGTTATCCGCAGACAGATATACTGAAGTAATCCCGACTGGTGGTGACGTTACCATGCTTTTTTCTGAAGCTACTCTTGACGTAGATGGAAACCCTCTTGTTTCAGGGATATCCTACAGAGCGATCATATTATCGGTAGCAGATGGTATTGAAGTCGTGCAAAATGAGCTATCCCTTCCTTCAAATTCCATGCAATTCATTTTTCGGGAAGCTCCATATGCCGAAGATATATTTTTAGGCTCGACGGGTTTTACAACCGACATTACAGGATTCACAGGCCAGTTCTATTTAACAGACCTTCATGTGTCAGAAGTGCGGGCTTATATTACTGATGGCTATGTAGATGCATCTACCTTGATGCTTTTAAGCTCTGAATATTATACGGCTTTTATGCCTGAATTTGGGACGAATAATGTTTCATTCCCTCCTGATAAACTGATTTATTCTACTTTGACACCTGTGCTGTATGAGCGCTATTATATGCATATTGTTTCAGTGCCAGATAGTGTCAATAATTCTATTGTGGTATCAGATTATGATTATGCGGATTTCAAGTATCAGGATTACAATGAAACACCAACCGTTACTTTAGTTGATTCAACAGGTACAGCCGCAGATATTCAATTGCATTTTCCATCCTTCAGCAATGAGGATGACCTTGAGTTGTATCGCATTTTTATTGCAAAGGCCGATGAATTGATCTACCCCGGTCTGGCAAATGTGCTGTCTGCAACCAAGCGACTGGATATTAGTCCGGACGGAACGGATCTTGATGTAAATTTATCCGCTATTCTACATGATACTGAAGGCACCCTGATCACTTATGATCAGCCCTACAAAGTATATGTTGCTTTGAAAGGGGACATTTACCCTGATTATTATTCGCTTTCCGAACCATCAGTGGAATTCGTTTTGGAGAG
>JAYRVB010000471.1:0-10451 GCA_041918775.1 Chitinophagales bacterium | reverse complement strand
GAAATGACGTGTATGTGGTCTACGGCGCCAATTTTTGCGACCTGATCCTGATGCATTCCACCGATCGTGGAAATCCGGGGACCTGGACATATCAGGTGCTAAATGATTTCCCAATGAACAACTATACAGGCGCAGCAGGACAAACTTCTGACTGGGATGGAGATGGCGACAAGGATACCATATATACGACCGATGGCATGGTGGAAATGATCGTTACAGATGATGGTGATGTGCATGTGTTTTCAGGGCGCATGCGCATATACGATCCAACCACTGCGGCAGGATATTATTATATCCCCAAAACAGATGGTATGTTTTATTGGCATACCGGCATGGGCGCCGCCATCGTATTAAATACATTCACAGACTGGGATAACACGGACGGACTGGATGACCCATATGCCGATATCGGTTCTGATTTTACTGCTTACTACGCAGAAGGTGTTACCACTATGCCAACTGCCTGTTATGATCCTGCAAGCAATGCGATCTATTTGATCTACATCATGCCTGTTGAAAATCAATTATCAGGCAATCAAACGTACTATGATCTGTTTGGTATCTATTCAACTGATGGCGGAACTACATGGAGTGATCCTGTAAACCTCACATATACCACACACCTCGATCATGAAAATGCATTCCCTGTTGCATATCCTAAAGTGATGTTTGGTAAAATTCACGTGCTATGGCAACAAGATGATGAGCCCGGCACCTCACAAGACTCACCGGCTGATGATATTGCGTTAAATAATATTCGATATGTAGCTTGGGATCCTTCGCGTTTCGAACCTTATAATCCTACTGTTGACTTTACCTACACCCTTACTCCGGTTGGAGTAACATGGAGTGCAACTTTCACGAATTTATCTGTTGACGCAGAAACGTATTTCTGGGAATTCGGCGACGGTGGCACATCTACACTCGCGAACCCAACGCATACCTATGCTTCAGGCACTTACGAAGTATGCCTTACCGGATATAATGTATACGGAGAAGCAACTGTATGTGAAACTATTGTGGCGGTTAATGAGCCTGTTGCCGATTTCACTTCTTTCGGTGATCCGGATGTGGCTTTCATCGATCTTTCCACCGGTGACCCAACTACGTGGTTGTGGAATTTTGGTGATGGATTTACATCCACTGAAACAGATCCTACACATACATACCTTACAAATGGCACCTTCAATGTATGTTTGACCGTCGCGAACCTGGCAGGTTCTGATACGCATTGCGAAAATGTGGTGATCGACAGCTACGTAGCCCCAACCGCATTCTGGATTTACAGTGGAGACCCAACAGTAACTTTTACTGACCTGAGTATCGGCTCACCAACTTCATGGTCGTGGGACTTTGATGATGGTTTTACATCAACGCTGGAAGACCCGGTACATACCTATTCCGAAAATGGTACATACTATGTATGTCTGACCGTAAGTAATGGTGTAGGATCAAATACATCGTGTCAGAATGTGTTGATCGACAGTTATCTGGCACCATTAGTAGATTTCAGTTACACCGGTGACCCGACAGTAACATTTACAGACCTTTCTACCAATTCTCCCACAGAATGGGCATGGGATTTTGGCGATGGCGGCAGCAGCACGCTACAGGATCCGGTGCATACCTTCCCGATCAATGGGAGTTATGATGTTTGTCTTACCGCTACAAATGCAACAGGATCATCCACTGATTGCAAAGTAGTTATTATTGATGGATATCTGGCACCTGTGGCTTTATTCGATTATAGTGGCGATCCAACAGTTGCGTTTGTGGATGTCAGCACCGGGGCACCAACATCCTGGTTCTGGGATTTTGGAGATGGCAGCTTCAGTACTGTAGCAAATCCAACGCACACTTATATCGAAACCGGTTCGTATACCGTCTGCCTCACCGTTACAGGTCCGGGTGGAGTTGACACTGGTTGCGAGGATATTTCCATCAACAATGGAGCAAATGCGCCAGTTGCATTATTCACTGCAACACAACTTAGTCCACTCACCATCGCATTTACAGATCTCAGCACGAATGATCCTGAAGACTGGGCCTGGGATTTTGGTGATGGCACCATTTCGGGCATACAAGATCCAACACATACGTATGCAAATAGTGGTGACTATACTGTCTGCTTAACGGCGATCAATGCCATAGGAGAAGACACCTATTGCGAAATCATCAGTGCAACCAATGCGCTTACTGATTTAACATTTCTACCTTTACAGGTATATCCAAATCCCACACAAGATGTAGTAGCGATTCAGTTACCCCTATTGCAATCAGCTCAAAATACCGTATTCGTATACAACACTATTGGCGAAAGATTGCAGGTGAACTATGTTGCTAATGGCACTAACCAACTGTTATTATCATTGAGCACACTTCCCGCAGGCACCTATCGCATCATACTTAGCGACGGACAGCATTTCTATGCTTCGAATATCATCAAACTATAAAGCGACCATCTATTATAACAAAAGCCCGGTATATCTATACCGGGCTTTTACTTTTTCATCTGTTCGCCTTATTGAAGCGCAAAGCGCAGGGGCAATTGCATATCAAAGTTTGTTGCTTTTCCGTTTTTTGTTCCCGGGGTCCAATCCGGCATGGCATTGATCACACGCAATGCTTCAGCATCTAATTCCGGATCAACGCTTTTCATAATCTTTGCATTAGTTACCTTGCCATTTTCTTTTACAACAAACGAAACATATACAGTTCCCTGCACATTATTTTTCTTTGCCGTTTCTGGATACTTCAGTTCAGATGTCAAAAATTGGATCATCCCTTCATTCCCTCCGGGAAATACAGGGTACACTTCATCACCAGACACTTCTGAAGATTTTGGCGTAGACTGTGCTGATACAGTAAACAATCCAATGGCGCACAAGCACATGCACGAGATGGCCAAACGCAGTATTAACTGTTTAGGGGCCGGAGTTGATAATTGCATAAGTCTTTGTTTTAATATTGATGGTTGATAAAAAGTATGGTGAAATGAAATGGTATGCATGCCAAACTGACTTGCTACCAGAGCCGATGCATATTCAGCTTTATTCTCCCTTGCAGCTGCTGCATCCGCAAGGCACTCATGCACGAGTCGCGCTTCCCGAAATAATAGCCATGCAGCCGGGTTGATCCACATCATTGCCCTGATGGACCAAAAATAGAGCACATCAAAACTGTGTAGTTGTCGCGCATGTGCCTGCTCATGTTTTAACACATGATCCTGTAATACAGGATCCATTTCAGCTGGGAGATAGATATTCCGGAAAAAAGAATATGGTGTGTGAATATGCTCGGCTACATACACCTTTAAATTATTATACGTACGAGGGTGTACATTGCGCATTTGGCGTTGGTGAATGAGCATACGCAATACCACGATTAATAGCATGCTCAGCATGATGGCAAAATATCCAATCAACACCCACGGCAACTGATGATCAGTGGAGGCTTCTGAAAATGACTGGTTCAACGCTGCGTTAACAGGATAAACCGGCAATAGAGATCCCGCCGGATTATCCCCAGGTTTTATGCAGGCAATTGACCATGCAAATACCGGCAACAACAATAAAAACCAGCGCCTGATCAACAGGGTAGCGCCTGCACGAATGATCAGGCGGTAAACAACCATACCCGCCAATATCAGGAGATTGCATTTTAAAAAGATCAAAGCATCCATTATTTTTTCTTTTTCATGTCATGCAATAATTCCATCAGGGCATCCAGCTCTTTGGCTGATATGTTTTCCTTCCGGGTAAACTGAGAAACCAAATTGGTGAGTGAGCCCTGGAAATAATCCTTCAACAAGTGTTTGGTGATAAATCGGCGATAGGTATCGCGATCGATCAGGGGATAATACTCATGCGTTTTTCCATAAACCGTATAGGCCACAAATCCCTTCTGCTCAAGTATACGGATGATGGTAGACACAGTGGTATAGGCCGGTTTCGGATCAGGTAGCGCTTCAAGCACATCCTTCACAAACCCCTTCTCCAGTCGCCATAATACCTGCATGACCTGTTCTTCCGCCTTAGTGAGTTCCTTCATTGTCATTCGTTTGATAGACAAACTTATAACTAATTTTTTAGTTATACAACTAATTTCTTAGAAATTGCACATTTCTGACAAAACCCTGTTACGGGAAAGGGGCTGTGAAGACCTATTCCAGAAGCACTTTCCCGGGCAACGGGCAAAAAAAAAGCCCCCGTCAACAACGAGGGCTTTGGTATAAAATTGGTCAATATTATTCAATGATCATCCCGGCACCAACCGTGGTGTTGGTTGCTTCATCAATGATGATCACAGAACCGGTATTGCGATTGCGGCGGTATTCATCATAGAATAGCGGCACTGTAGTGCGGATCTTAACGCGGCCTATTTCATTCAATGAAAGGCTATCAATATCCTGCATACGATGCAAAGTATTTACATCCACCTTGTACAGGATCTCCTTCACCACACAACGCGCATCTCTGGAGGTATGTTTGATGCTATACTTGCCATTCAGCTGCAATGGTTTTTTATCGTCCATCCAGCACAACATCAAATCGATATCCTGTCCAACCTTAGGCTGATTGTTTTCACGCACCAGCATATCTCCGCGACTAATATCTACATCATCTTCAAGGATAAGTGTTACTGATTGTGGTGGATATGCTTCATCGAGGTCGCCATCAATCGTTTTTATCGCAGCGATCTTTGTAGTGATACCACTAGGTAAATGCATCACATCATCACCCGGCTTCAACACACCACCAGCTACACGACCGGCATAACCACGATAATCGTGATAGTCATTGCTCATTGGGCGAACTACATATTGTACGGGGAATCGGCAATCGATCAAATTGTGGTCTGATCCGATATGCACGGTTTCCAGCGTATACATTAATGTTGGTCCTTCATACCATGGCATATTTTTACTGCGGTCTACCACATTATCGCCTAATAAGGCGCTGATCGGAATGAAACGCACATCCTGCACATCCAGCTTAGAAGCGAAGTGACGGAATTGTTCCACTACTTCTTCATATTTCTCCTGACTGTAATCCACCAGGTCCATCTTGTTGATACAAATAACCACGTGTGGGATCTGCAACAGTGAAGCGATGAAGGAGTGGCGATACGTTTGTTCTACTACACCGTTACGCGCATCCACCAAAATGATCGCCAGGTTGGCCGTAGAAGCACCGGTAACCATGTTACGGGTATATTGGATATGTCCCGGAGTATCGGCGATAATGAACTTACGCTTAGGCGTGCTGAAATAGCGATACGCTACATCGATCGTGATCCCCTGTTCACGTTCTGAACGCAAACCATCTGTAAGTAAGGCGAGGTTCACATACTCTTCACCACGATTTTTGGAAGTTTGTTCGATCTGTTCCAGCTGATCCTGAAAAATTGACTTTGAGTCGTACAGTAATCTACCGATCAAGGTGGATTTACCATCGTCTACAGAACCTGCTGTGGTAAAGCGCAACAATTCCATGTTGAGGTAGCCATGGTGATCGAATTTTCCGTCTTGAACTAAATGTTCCATTATGTCTGTTAATGCAATGAATGAATAATTGTTGTTGTGCGGGTTGGTATGACTACACTGATGTAGTCATTAAAAATATCCCGCCTTCTTTCTGTCTTCCATAGATGTTTCACTACGCTTATCGTCTGCGCGATTGCCACGCTCGGTAACGCGTGTGGTAGCTACTTCATAAATGATCTTTTCTACGGTATCGGCATCGCTTTCGATCGCTCCGGTAATAGGCAGGTCGCCACATGTACGGAAGCGGATCCTGCGCGTTTCCACTTTTTCATTCGGGCGGAGTTTCACCCATTCAGGATGTGTAGATATCCAGGTACCATCTCTCGCAATAACTTCACGGTCGTGTGAGAAATACAATTTTGGCAACGGAATATTTTCCTGATAGATATATTGCCATACATCCATTTCCGTCCAATTGGAAATAGGGAAAACACGGAAGTGTTCACCTATATGCTTACGTCCATTGAACAGGTTCCAAAGCTCGGGGCGCTGGTTTTTAGGATCCCACTGTCCAAATTCATCACGGTGCGAGAAGAAGCGCTCTTTTGCGCGTGCTTTCTCTTCATCCCTGCGTGCACCACCCATACATGCATCAAACTTATTCGCTTCGATGGTTTCCAGCAATGTTACTGTTTGCAATGCATTTCGGCTTGCATTCATACCACGCTCTTCAACGGCTGTTCCACGTTCGATTGATTCTTCCACAGATCCAACAATTAATGTTGCACCCATTTCTTTCACCAGCCAATCGCGGTATTCCATTGTTTCCGGGAAATTGTGTCCCGTATCGATATGCACCAGTGGAAATGGGATCTTGGCAGGCCAAAACGCTTTGCGCGCGAGATATACCATCACGATAGAATCCTTGCCGCCGGAAAAAAGCAGTGCCGGTTTTTGGAATTGAGCTGCCACCTCACGCATAATGTATATGCTTTCAGCCTCAAGCTCACGTAAATGGGTTAAGCTATAACTCATGATTTATTGTTTGTTCGATATAATAGGTATGATAAAATCCATTAAACGTTGCACGCCCTCCTGAATTTCTAATTCATGTGTTGGGATCATCAGCGCCGGATGCTCTGGTGCTTCAAAAGGTGCTGTTATACCGGTAAAGTCCGGAATAAGCCCCTTGCGTGCTTTTGCATACAGTCCTTTTACGTCGCGCGCTTCACAAACTTCCAGAGGCGCATTCACATACACTTCAATAAAGTCTTCCTCACCTATGATCTGTTTGGCCAGGGCGCGTATCTCATTGGTTGGACTTACAAAGCAATTGATCGTGATAATGCCACAATTCAAAAACAGTTTACTGACTTCCGCGATACGGCGTATGTTCTCGATGCGGTCCTCTGCGCTAAAGCTCAGGTTATTATTAATGCCGGCGCGGATATTATCGCCGTCAAGTAACATCGTAAGGAAGCCCATCCCGTGCAATTCCTTTTCAAGCGCTTCGGCGATGGTGCTCTTGCCTGAACCACTCAATCCTGTCAACCAGATCACCTTTGCCCGTTGTTCGAGCAAGGCCTCTTTATCCGTTCTTTGTAAAAGACGGTGGAAGATCGGATGAATATTATCTTGAACCGGGGTCATGTTGGGATCAAAAGCGCTGCAAAGGTAAGCAACAAAGCCCAAAATGTGATGGATTTCCCGGTTTTCAGCCATGGATTGATGCAAATCAGCCGGTTGGGGGATAATTTCACCTGAAAGCCAATACAGGCTTGCCTTTCCTGTGAAAATAAGGCTATCTTTCGCACCAATTAACCACACCTATGTCCCTGATCCTGCGCCCGTGGACCTTAAATGACCTGCCCGCCCTGCTGAAATATGCCAATAACCCCAATATTGCCGGCAATATGACCAATGGCTTTCCCTATCCATATACCAAAAGCGATGGTCTGAAGTTCATTGCCTTCGCCAATCAGGAGGAGCCGGTACACATCTTTGCCATCGAGGTGGATGGGGAGGCGGTGGGGGGTATTGGGGTACACCAGAAAACAGATATTCACTGCCGGAATGCCGAACTCGGCTATTGGCTTGCAGAACCCTATTGGAACAAAGGGATCATTAGCCAGGCCATCCCGCTCATGGTAGATTTCGCCTTTAACACCTACGACATCACCCGAGTTTATGCCCGTCCTTTCGGAAGAAATACTGCTTCGCAAAGGGTGCTGGAAAAATGCGGCTTTAGCCTGGAAGCCCGGCTAAACGATACCATATTTAAGAATGGACAGTTCGAAGACGAGCTTATTTATGGCATCAGACGTCCGATCGGGTGATTCCGCTACCTGGTAAGCTGCTATTTACATATCCTTATGCCCCTGTAAGTATCTGGTAAGAGGAATGACCAGGCTCCATGGAAAATATTTGGAACCCATTTGCAACATTAATACAGAAAAGCCCGGGATGGCCATGCGCTTTCCTTTAAGTAAAGCACGGTATCCATATCGGGCTACAGTTGGCGCCTTGGCTACAGGTAAGATCTTCAGCAACCTGGATTCGTGCATCTCAGCCTTGTCCTGAAACCCGGTTTTGGTAGGACCGGGGGTTAAACAGGTAACATGTATGCCATGCGGTTTTAATTCATTGTATAGGGCAGAACTAAAGGAATATACAAATGCTTTAGAGGCATAATATAAAGCCATAGTTGGACCAGGCTGGTATGCTGCATTAGAAGCTACCTGCATGATGTAACCTTTTTTTCGGGCAACCATATCCGGTACGAATAATTTGGTGAGCCGCGTGAGGGCCATCATGTTCACCTGAAGCATTTCTTCCTCGCGTTGCCAATCTGTATCCTTGAATAATCCATATACAGAAAACCCCGCATTATTGATCAGCATATCCACCTCAAGCCCGAGCGATCTCACCTGCGCATATACCTTTTCAGGAGCATCCGGATCGCCCAGATCTGCAGGAATGACATATACCTTGATGCCATATTGCCCTTCCAATTCTGATTTTAAGGCCTCCATTTTATCGCGTGAACGGGCTACCAGGATCAAGTGCCCTCCTTGCTGCGCATGGATCTTAGCGAATTCCAGACCTAATCCGGAAGATGCACCGGTTATTAATGCCACCATCTTGTATTAATTAATAGATATTTAATTATGTTTTAATCTTTACACTTACAATCTATCCTAAGGGTTCAATAAGAACAGACAATATCTATCTGCATTTGTTTATGCGTACATACCGGTTCCATTGGCGCTCAGCAAAAATTACCTTACTCAGAACCGACTGCTAACGATCAACTTGTTTTTATATAACCTATACAGATATGTTTTTACCCGCCTGGAGGGATACCCCACTGGTGTCTTTTACTTATGACGTAATTTGTTTACATTCATGCTAAATTCCACCATTTTTTTTTCAGGCAAAGGAAAAAACATGCACACAAATCGCCAATACCCGATCGGTAAATTCGTACGCCCTATAGCGTTTGATCAGGAAAGCGCCGTCAAACAGATAGAGGTGATACGCGATTTCCCACAAGCCTTATCAATGGCAGCGCAATCCTTATCGCAAATGCAGCTTAACATGTCGTATCGGCCGGGTGGATGGACAGCACGGCAGGTGATACATCATTGTGCAGACAGTCACATGAATAGTTTCATTCGATTCAAGTTAGCACTCACCGAGGACAATCCGACCATTAAGCCCTATCTCGAGGCAGCCTGGGCCGAGATGGTTGACTATTCGCATGCCGACATTGCGTTTAGTTTGCAGATCTTACACGGTGTGCATGCAAGATGGACGATGCTATTAGCCAACATGAACTCAGCAGATTTTCACAAAACGGTATTCCACCCACAACAAAACACGACGATGCCTCTTTTTGTACTACTCAGTTTATATGCCTGGCATTCTGAACATCATCTGGCACATATCAGGCTTATATTGAAATAGAATAAAGTCGGTATCGAAGTGGCTTCGATCTACAACTTAACCAGTTTCCACTTGCCTCTTCTGAAGATCAGTATATAGATCACAGCCATTACTGCTTCTGAAATTGGCACTGCGCTGTACACACCCGCGGATCCGAAATCAAAATGCACGGCAAGAAACCACGCCAAAGGGATCTGCAGGATCCAGAAGCCAAATACATTGATCAAAGTAGGTGTACGCGTGTCGCCTGCACCATTGATGGCGTTTGCCAGCACCATTTCATATCCGTATGCAATATAGCCCAAACAGACTATGCGTAAACATTTCACACCTTCGCGCACCACTGTTTCATTATCGCTGAATAAGCGCATGAACATTTCAGGAAAGCCAACAAATATGACTGTAACCACCCCCATGAACAGCATATTGAAATAGCTTGTGCGCCATACACCTTTTTCTGCCCGATCCGGTTGCTGTGCTCCAAGATTTTGTCCAACAATCGTAGCTGCAGCATTAGAAATGCCCCATGCCGGAAGTATAGAAAATATTAATATCCGGATAGCTGTTGTATATCCCGCCAACACCTCTTCACCAAAACCGGACATGATGCGCATCAGGAAGATCCAACTGGCAGACGCAATAATGAATTGTCCCGCACTGCCTGAGGATAATATGGCGATGCGCTTAACAATGGATAGCCTTAAGGCAAATATTTTACCTTTCAGATGCACTAGTGCATTACCATTTGTGAGATGATACAATTGATAACACACACCTATGCTCCTACCAATAGTTGTTGCCACAGCAGCGCCTGTAACACCCATTTCCGGAAATATCCAGATACCGAATATGAAGAGTGGATCGAGCACCATATTGATCACATTGGCAATGATCAGGCTGCGCATCGCCAGGCCCGCATCACCGGCGCCTCGAAAAATACCATTATTTAAAAACAGCAGTATGATGGCCAGATTTCCTGACAACATCCATCTGGTATATCCGGCACCGGAAGCAATAAGCG
>JAYRVB010000470.1:0-7122 GCA_041918775.1 Chitinophagales bacterium | reverse complement strand
CGCTGAGCAATTTATGTCCTAGCACCATGCGGTTCTCATACTGCTTGTCGGTAAAAGCATCTGCAGTACGTCGCATCTCTCTTTCAAAGTCGCCGATGAACGTATGCATATCGGGAAACTGTTGTTGCGGATCTTTTTTCATCCGCTCATATAATTGATGTAAAGCTGCGTGAATGGCATTTCCAAACGCAAGCGTATCGCTTTTCGCAGATGGCACACGCACGATCTGCTCAAAATAGAAGCGCACCGGACAATCCATATACGCATTCAGCTTGCTCGCCGATAGCACAAAGCTTTCCAGTTTCTCTGCAATGTAATGTCTGTCGAACAACTCCACATGCACCTCCGGTGGCGTTTGCAGTCCGGTGATCTGATAGGCCATCAATACCTCCTTGTCCACTTCCCTTGTTTGCACGATCAAGCCTGTTCCTTCTTTCAGTTCCGTGATAAATATGGATGGCTCCAGTTCCTTGCCTTCATTGTTCTGTTCGGCATAAGAAATATACAGGTGTTGCTTTGCGCGTGTCATGGCCACATAAAACAACCGGCGCATGGCTTCCGTTTTATTTTCATCCTGCGCAAAAGTGAGGGTTTCCGGCATGCTGAAATTACGGGTATCGCCGCGCGCCGCCTCCCAATTGTTTTTGGTACAGCCTAATAAAAACACATATTCAAATTCCAATCCTTTGCTGGAATGTGTAGTAATGAATTGAATACCTCCGTGCTTCGCACCACTGCGGTGGATCTCGAGTTTGAGATTGTGCACAAGCATTTGATCCAGCACCTCCAGGTAATCATGTATGGTGAGTCGTGGATGTGTAAGTGCGGTTGCTTTGAGGTGGTCGAACAATGTATGAATGGCTTCAAGCCTGAAGGCGCGATCTGATTGTTGCAATACATGATGGAG
Source organism: Chitinophagales bacterium (assembly GCA_041918775.1). Classification (GTDB taxonomy): domain Bacteria; phylum Bacteroidota; class Bacteroidia; order Chitinophagales; family BACL12; genus UBA7236. The sequence goes on along the minus strand of JAYRVB010000470.1, from coordinate 6,215 downwards.
CAGCCCGCTTTCGTTCATCACTTTTTCAAAAAGCATTTGCAAGGTGAGGTTGAACGTGTCTTTTAACCACACAGCTAATTTCTTTTCGAATTGCAGTATGGCATCATAACTGCGCAACCTGATCTGCTTCAGCGACTCCGGATCACTCAGTACCGCTCGCCAGGTGATGGCAGCATCTCGTTTTGAAGCGATCCATGCAGACAGCGCGGCAATATCATGTACATGTATGTGAAAATATGGGAAATGCATGAGCTCAAACAACAGATCTTCAGCACTATGCGGCTCCTGTGCTTCACTCTGTAGATATTTGAGCATATGGATCATGTGCTGAACTACAGGCACATCGAGCACATTCACTTTTTTCCTGACCTGATACGGAATGCCCCTGCGTTCAACTGCGCTGATCAATTCCTCCGCCTGTTTGTGTTTATAATATAACACGGCGATTTCCTCCGCGGGCACTCCTGCCTCTAGCAGAGATTCTATGTCCTGCAAAATACCCGCGTGTTCCTGCGCCTCACTGCCAAATGCGGTTATGCCCGGCTCGTTCACATGCACACGCGCGGCTGCATGTAAGTTTTTGGTAAGTCCTTCTAATTTGTTGATCAGTCGCTCCTTATTTTTTTCAATGACCACCCTTGCGGCATCCAATATCCCCTGATGCGAACGATAATTATCCGTAAGCACTACCACCTGCACGTGGTCGCTGTAGGTATGATAAAAATCCATGATATTTTTTACCCGTGCGCCCTGAAATTCATAAATACTCTGATCATCGTCGCCAACAGCAAACACGTTGGGCACATCCCAATAACCGATCAGGCTTTGTAATATTTCATTTTGTGCACCATTGGTATCCTGAAATTCATCTACCAGAATATAGTGAAACCGCTCCTGATAGTTGCGCAAAATAAATTCCCCTTCCGGAGAGGCGTCGCGAAACGCTTTCACTACCCACAGGATCATATCACTGTAATCATATCTGCCCATCTCGCGCATGCGCCTTGTGTAAACAGGAAATAAATTGGCTGCTGCTCGCAGTTTTTCCATTTTCTCCGTTTCCTTCCTTATTTCCGCTGTTTTGGGGTCGCCTACCTGAATGCCGAGTTTCGGATTGTTGCGCTTGTAGATATAGGCATCGTCAAAAGGTAATTGTTGCAGATATGTGTCGATCGCTTGGCCTATGCGATGTTCATCCCAGTCTTCTTCTTTCATCAGGCGAAACAAATTATGCATGCGGCCCACTTCATAACTCAGGTCGCCTTTTAATTTGCGGTGCGGGTGGTCGGGTGGTAAATTAGACAGGATGTCTTCGATCAACACGACATTTTCGAGTTCGGTAATGGGCTCGAGTTCACGCTTGCCGAAATAATCGAGATTCTGTTGGATCACATCATTACAGAACGCATGGAAGGTATGGATATGTACCCGATGTGCGTCTGCACCGATAAATTCCAGTAAACGTTTGCGCATGGCAACGGTTCCGGCATCGGTATAGGTCAGGCAGAGGATGTTTTCAGGCATCGCATCTGTTTCCATTAATATTTTTCCGATACGAACAGCAAGGATCTGTGTTTTACCGGTACCCGGACCGGCCACTACCAGCACCGGACCTTCAATATGATCAACTGCTTTTCGTTGATGCTCATTCAGTCCGGCATAGGCTTTGCTGAAGGATTCTGTATTGCGCGACTTAACTTCCATGGTATTGGCGTAGCTTTGCAGGGATTTTAATTCATCATCTACCACATGTTATCCTATAAACATCTCCTCCTCGTCTGCAGCATTGCCACATGTTCCATGTTCACCGCCTGCAAACAGGAGACAGTCAAAGATACAGATAAAGAACACGTCGACTCATTGGAAGCACTCAATGGCGGACCGATCGATACAGCTGTTGCCATTAACATGAACAGTCCCAATGCCGACGAAAGCATTTTATTGCGCCTCAATCCGGAAAAAGGTGCAACGTATACGATCGAAACCAGTGCTTCCTTCTTCAGCGATGAAAGCATGGACACCTTTCGCATGCGCGGCAATAGCACAAAATGGGTGAAGAGCACCCTCCTTGTGAAAAGCAATGACGCGGATAAGGTCATTTTTGAGTACACCCTTACCGATGCCCGCAAAACAGTGAAAAGCGACAGCGGCACCCTGAATTATGCGTATGGCAAAGCAATGGCAGATCCGAATAAAGACATAGACCGAAAGATCGAAGACTGTCTGATGCAATCTCCGCTTACGCTCACCCTCGACAAATTCGGCACCGGATCTGATGTGGATGGATATGAGTTGATCCTGAAAAAAGTGAAGGCCATTGTTGGGCCGAATGTACCCGATCAGGTGATCGCTGCCAATCTGGGTTCTCCTACGGAGAATGTGGAATATTTATTCATCACCTATCCTGAACAAGCCGTAAAGATCGGCGATACCTGGAAGAACGATCTACCCTCCATCATGCAGGGAGTGCCCATTATCCTGTCAACAACCTATACCCTCGCCGATCGCAGGGATGGTGTGGCTTATCTCAATTTTGAAACAGCCATCAGCGTTGACAAATCGCAATTACCGGCTGAAATGGCTGCCGAAGTTGACAACATTAAATTCAATGCCTGGATCAAAGGCACCGGCCAGGTTGATGAAAAAACCGGTTTCCCGTTCCTGATGCAGGTTAAACAAAGCATGGAAGTAAGCGACAGTTATCAGGGTGTAGACACACATTCGAAGCAATCAGGAACCACTACCATAAAACTCATCAAATAATATTCGGCTCCGGGCTGTGTAACATCAGATCTCACCCAGGTACCAATAATAGGTGAGCTGGTATTTAATAAATTCTGCCCTTGGGATACCGCCTGTATTTGTTTCGTATAGGATCTGATATTTGCCGGGCTTGAACATCAGTTGAACACCGGCGTATCTACCAGATATCGAAGCAGATATGGCCGGCATAAACGAGCCGAGCTTTACTTTATTCTCATCAATGATCATAATGGCGGCATTATACATATAACCTACGCCAAGCGCCGCGCCTATGGTTGAAGTACTTGCCTCGGTAGCCAGACTCCCTACTCGCACTTCAGCAAAAACCGGCAGGTCGACGCCGAAAGTTTTCGCATCATAATATCCGCCATCCATGGTGCCTAAATAGGTAAAGGCCTGGTAATGTGCCCCGACAGAAAAATCCATACCAACATGCAATACGTGATAGTAAAGGCCAAACATCATATTCGCCATGTGGAACAAGGTATTTTCTACCGAGATCGCTGAATTATAAGTAGGCACATCACCGCCATCGAAAGAGGATATTTCTGTTCCATTAAAAAGTGTTGGAGCATATCCGAGTCCGAACTCAGCCAATTGTGCGCGACTCGTGCGTATACCGCAAAGAGAAATGCCTATGAGGATAAGCAAAAATGTTTTCATCATTCGCATTCGGGGCAATCTTGTGTGAGTAAGTAAATAGATTCTTCAAATATTCCGGCATATCGCCCTTTTTCCATTACAGCAGCATCTGTCATGGTGAAATTATGTCCTCCCTCGTCAAATACTTCTTTCCACGTATTGCCGCCGTCTTCTGAAAGTGCACAGGTGGCAAGTCCGATTGCAATAAAATTTATACCATCCCGACTATTCATGGCATATATATAGCTGGAGTTCTCTGTTTGAAATCCGTTGGTAGGGAACCGAAGGATGGGCGCTCCATCTTCGGTATAATACATCCCCGAATAATAGGTGTCGTTGCCTGCACCCCAAAAAGAAATTCCATTGGCAGAACGTTGCATTTTGGTATAGGCCACATCAGGGTCTTCCGTCGCATAGGTCCAGCTATTGCCACTATTGGTGGTTTTCGACACATAACTCCATGAATCGCTTACCAATACGCCGGAGTTTTCATCGTAGAAAAAAATTCGCTTCACCTGAGAAATACCACAACTGGAAACTGAATAAATATTATCCCAGTTTTCTCCCCCATCTTCTGTTTTATATACATAATAGGAAGATGCACCATAACCGATATCCTCTGAGGGAAAGGATGTGGAGATCAGGGATCCACCTTCATACACCAGCTCCCACTGCTCACCACCGTCGGTGGTTCTTAAAACAGCCCCTGCACCGCTCACATAACCGGTAGTTGCCGTCGGAAAGCTAATCGAATTATAGTCCACATTATCTGGCGCCTCAGGCACCGGTGTCCAGGTTTCACCGGCGTCGGTGGTGATCAAAAACACCCCATTATCGCCGATCACGATACCGTTTTGCGGGCTTGTAAAGTAAATCTGGTTTAATGTTTCGCCTGCCGCATACACTTCATCTACACGCACCGTTGGTACGAACATCATTGCGTCGGAACAGGCATGAAAAAAACATCCCAGTATAATCGGGAGTAGTGAAATATAACGCGTGTTGGTCACAGTAGACAAGTGGTGTAGGGCTTTGTTTCATGGGGTTATCCCGCAATACGAAGTTAAGGCTTTTCGATTAATTCTGATCAAACCAGTATCAGCACCTCATTCAGCACATTTACCCATATCATTGGAAATTCTTCAAATCCGTTTTGTACATATAAGGCTTCCATTTGTCCAAACGACATGGCCGCTGCCTCCGGAACAAGCAAGGGTAGAATAGCAAGCAACCAGTTGGCTGTTGGTTCGGGTAATTGTATCTGCACCTCTTTATGCATCAGCATAAATTGCATGCGCATTTCAGGCGGGGAGCCTTTGCGTTTTGCGCGCCCGGTCATTTGTATTAAGGTTCCTAAAAAAACAACGCGTCTTGTAGCTTGCGGAAGTGCAAACGGCTGGTCGTCGAGAATAGCTGCAATATGGTCCTCAGGCAGCAGGGTGTCCGGCACAGGCGTGTCGAACCAGATCTGTAATGGTTCATCCAATCCCGCGCCTTGCATATAATTGTATAAGGAAATGCGCAAGCCTTCCGAAAACAATGCATGATCGGCTCCGCTTGGATCAGAAAATTCTACATCGTTATCTGCAAATGCTATTTCTGCTGCGCGATGTGCTACTACCTGAAATTTTTCCGGCAATAAACCAACCGGACTATGCGCCGTCATCGCAAAGCGATGCCAAAATGCAGATTGTAATACGCCGGCATCAAACAGTTGTCGCACCACTTCTAAACTATCTATCGTTTCTTGCGCCGTTTGTGTCGGAAAACCATACATGAGATACGCATGCACCATGATATCCGCCTCCGAAAAATTGCGCAACACATGGGTGACCTGTGCAACGCTAACGCCTTTCCTGATCAACTCCAGTAATCGGTCTGAGGCCACTTCCAATCCACCGCTGACTGCAATACATCCACTGGCTTTTAATAGCAGACACAGATCGCGCGTGAAGCTTTTTTCAAATCGAATATTGGTCCACCATCGCACCACGAGTTTTCTTCGCAATATTTCCAATGCCACGTCGCGCATCAACGCAGGTGGAGCCGCTTCATCCACAAAATGAAAACCGTTTTCACCGGTGCTTTGTATAAGGGCTTCCATTCTGTCGACGATCTCTGTAGCGGTTAAGGGCACATAATCTGCGATGTAAGGAAGTGAAATATCACAAAACGTACATTTCCCCCAATAACACCCATGCGCCATGGTCAGCTTATTCCATCTGCCATTGCTCCATAAATTATGCATGGGGTTGATGATCTCGATCGCATGTATATATTTATCCAACAGCAGGTCGGTATACGAGGGCACACCTGTTTGCGCAAATGCATAGTCTGCACAGGCGGGATCATCAATAAATGTTACGCGATCCTGTTGTAAAATAAATGTGCGCTTCAATTGATGCGTGGCAATTTCGCCATGGATATATTTCCATATACATTCCAATGGCGCTTCGCCATCGTCTAAGGTGATAAAATCGAAAAACTCAAAAACGCGTGGATCGCGCAGTGAGCGCAATTCGGTATTGGCAAAGCCTCCGCCAAAGGCAATTCGTATGTGCGGGTGTTTCTGTTTTAAATACCCGGCACAACGAAACGCCGCGTACACATTTCCCGGAAAAGGTGCTGTGATGGCTACCAAGGCCGGTTGTTGCCTTTGAATATGTGCATCCAGCAGATCAAGCATGCGTTCGTCGGTAAACGTGAGCGGAGACTGCAATGCTGTATAGAGTTCGTCAAAAGTATTTGCCGATCGCGCGAGGCGTTCTGCATATCGACTGAATCCGAAGTAAGGATCAATGGTGTTTTTG
>JAYRVB010000469.1:0-2250 GCA_041918775.1 Chitinophagales bacterium | reverse complement strand
CTATCGTTTGTCCTGACTCGCGCTTTGAAGTATTTAAACGCAACGTCGATTTTATTCAGAAACATATTTTCCCGGGAAGCCTGCTTCCGAGCATTGCCGCTATCAATGAGTCGATCAACAAAACGGGTGATATGTTCATGTTCGGACTGAAAGATCTGGGCAAGAGTTATGCCACCACACTGGCCATTTGGCGCTCGCGTTTCAACGAGAATCTCGACCCGATAAAAAATATGGGTTTTGACGATGCCTTCATTCGCAAATGGAACTATTATTTTGCCTACTGTGAAGCCGCCTTCAATATGCGGAACATCAACGTGGTGCAAATGGTGTATACGCGACCCAATAATTACCGATATTAAGGCTCTCATAAACGCTATCCGGCAAATATGTATCTTTACGTATGCGCTTGCTTTTCACAACTGTATTGATCGCCCTACTGCAGGCAGGTTTTGCACAAACCATTGCTGAGGATTGGACGCAAACGGATTGCAACGGAACTGAGCACCAGTTATATGCCACGCTCGATACCGGCACAGTGGTGGTCATGGAGATCATCATGCTGGATGGATGCATGCCCTGTATCAACGCCGCCCATCGCATGCAACCCATAATCGACAATTACAATGCGCTATATAATGATCGCGTGCATTGGTACACATTTGGTTACAACGATACCTATACCTGCTCCGAACTTCAAACCTGGCGTGAAGAAAACAGTGTGAACTGCACGGCACAGTTCATAGAAGGTCAGGATATCAGTGCTTATTATGGGGGTATGGGCATGCCCACTATTGTGGTGATCGGCAGAAATACCCATACCGTGTATTTTAATCAGTTTGGATTTGTTCCCGCAGATACCACCGAATTCAGTAACGCCATCGCCTATGCATTAGGTATCGCCGAACCAACAGTTGCGCTTAATTCGGTATATGCCCAATCTTTATCCGTTCAACCCAATCCAACCTCTGATTTCGTAGTTGTGCCAAATCATTTGGAAGGTGCACAATATGTGCTGGTTGATATTTCCGGCAGACAAGTGCAAAGCGGGCAAATTACCGATCACTCCATTGACATGCTACAACTTGTATCAGGCATGTATTGGTTAACGATACTAGATGAACACTTCAGCTACCGCACGCAGGTTGTTCGCTTATAGTTATTCCTTTGTTTGAAAAACCAGTACCGGGCGTTTGCCATGGTACAACACATCAACGGCAGTACTTTGTTTTAACCAGCTTTGCATCCCATGTGTTTTCCGATGTGTAAGGGCAATGAGTGCAATATTTTTGTGTTCAATGTATTGCATGTATGCATCGCGCAAGATCCGCGCATCCACCACTTCAAAATCGATCGCAATATCTGAATATTCTTTTTTGATGGATGATGCCAAGTCGTATAATGCGGCCTCTTTACTGTCGCCATCCACATGGAAGTGCGCAATATGCAGCTTGTATTTTTCTGATCGGAATATATTGATGAGTTTACCGATGGCATACACATCTTCCGGATGCAGATCACTCATATATAACACATCGTGCACACCCGCATACGCCGATTGGTTTGGGATCGCCAATACCGGAAATTGTGCATGGGTGAGGATATTCCGTGTAACGCTGCCAAATACCATGCGTTCCAGTTTGGAGTGGTTGTGACTACCCATAATGATCAACTGCGGTTGTATTTCTGCAGCTTCGTGCAGGATCACCTCTTCGGGATTGCCATTGCGTACAGCTCCGCTGACGGTATGTTCGTGACCGGCCGCCACCAATGTCGCACGAATACGCTCGAGGAGTTTTTCCATGGCAGCATCAGCCTCTGCACGCATTTTGTAAATCAGGTCAGAGGTGATCTTGTCTACCCCCTCCGCACCAATATGGTCGCGCTCCTCCTTCACAAAAATATCATCCACCGCATGCACAAAATGCAAATGCGCGGTTTCGTGTTTGACCAGGTGGAGGGCATATTGCCAGACATTATCAGAAGTCGGCATCAGGTCGGTCGGGATCAATAGCTGTTTCATTATTCGAATTTGCTCCAATTTACAATCAATCTCATAGGAAATAAAAGAACCTAAGTCACCAAAAAGCATAAAAGCACCCTCGCAACACTCTCGAAGAGAGTGTGGAAGTGTGGAAGTGTGCAAGTGTGCAAGTGTGGAAGTGTGGAGGTGTGTAAGTGTGTAAGTGTGAAAGTCCGGTTGTGGGGTGGGGTGTAGCTGTGCTACAGGTGCAATGGTTCAGAAAGTGCGGG
>JAYRVB010000468.1:0-5365 GCA_041918775.1 Chitinophagales bacterium | reverse complement strand
CTGTACACTTTTGGATATGGAACCGCTATTTCTGCGAGTGGTGGTAAAACCGGTGTTAAGGGGATGGCTTTTAACGGCGATCAGATCGGTTATGGTGTATATGGGTATGCCAGTGGCGGAACAGGAACAACCTATGGTGTATATGGAACAGCAAGTGGTGCCAACACAGTAATTGGCGTTTATGGCACAGCCACCAGTGGTACCACACAATGGGCTGGTTATTTTGTTGGTCGCGGATATTTTTCAGATGATGTGGGTATAGGCACTTCTACGCCATCTACTAAACTTCAGGTTACCGGTGGTACAGATGCGGAATTGGCTTCAGGCGGTTTTGTTACTATCGGCACACCAACTGCCGCGAACATTGTGATGGATAATAATGAGATCATGGCGCGTGACAACGGTGCTGCTACCACTTTGCATTTGAACTATGAAGGTGGAAACATCAATATGTGTTATTCAGGCGGAGCGGTAATGATCGGGGCATCAGTTCCTGCAACCGGTTATTTATTGAGCGTGGATGGAAAGGTGATGTGCGAAGAACTCAAAGTGCAAATGAGTGAATCATGGCCTGACTACGTATTTGCCGATGACTATCAGTTGCCTTCACTCTATGAATTAGAAGCATCTATTAAACAAAATAACCACCTGCCGGGTATTCCATCCGCAGAGCAGGTTGCTGCTGAAGGCATAGAAGTGGGCGAAATGCAACGCCAGATGATGGAAAAAATTGAAGAACTTACATTGTATGTGATCGAATTACAGAAGCAGATCGATACTTTGAAAGCAGAATAATCTTTTTCACCTACTAAATTGAGAATCATGAAAAAGATACCTCTAACCTTTTTGGCACTTTTTTCCATAGGAAATTGGTTGCTTGCACAATCGGTAATACCGGTGGATGTGCAAAATAAATATGATCGATATATCAAACCAAGTAGCACTGCCGACTGGATAGAATTTAAACAGGAGGCTCCATTTACCGGCGACCTTATTTTTATCGACGCACCTGACCTGTTAGGTATTTCTTTGCAGGACAAAATGAAGTTAGAACGCAGTAATACCGATCCTGCAGGGAATAAACACTATAAATATGCACAATACCACAATAATGTGCGTATAGAAGGTGTCGAAATTGGTGTGCATGAACGCAATGGTCGCGTACACCTGATCAATGGCGAAGCAATTCGTGGTCTGCAGGTGGAAACTACTCCATATATCTCATCAGAACAGGCCATTGAAATTGCATTAGAAAACTATCCTGCTGATGTGTATTTGTGGCAGGATGCCTTTTCCGTAGAGCGTTTCAAAGCGAAGAAAGGTGCAGATGCAACTTTATATCCTACACCCGAATTATTAATTGTGCGTAAAGATACTAAAGGTGCTAAGCATGGCGATAATTATACACTCGCATGGCGTATGTTTATCGGTGCAAAGCAACCCTATATTTCTACTTATGTATACATTGATGCAATACATGGTACATTGTTACGCGCACGTTCAGCTGATGTTATGTGTAATCCTACCTCTGTTGAAACCACATTCAATGGAACGCAAACTGTCAATACAGATTTTAGATTTGAGGAATGTGGTGCTTCGTACACCGATGTGAACTCTTATTTTTCGATTGACGATTGCACCGCCGGCACTGAAATTCGCAGCTATTATTCAGCAGGCTATTATGCGGCGAATTATGGCGATGACTATCTTCTTTGCGATGGGGATAATAGTTGGACCTCAACAGGTTCTACAAAAATGGTGTTATCTACGCTATACGCTACTCGTAAAGCTGTGAATTATTATCTCAATGTGCATGGACATGAAAGTTTCGATGGGGAAAGTGGGTTGATGGATGTGTTCAGTAATAAAACATATTTTGATGACTTTGATGATCCATATTGTAGTAATGCAAACTTCACAAGCTTTCTCGACAATTTATATTTTGGATCAGGACCTGACTGTTCACCGGGCACAATGGATGATTATAATACCTTAGACATCGCTGGACACGAAATGACACATGGTGTCATTGAGTATGCGCATTTTGATGCATTGGATTATTCGGATGAAAGTGGTGCACTTAATGAATCATTTGCTGACATTTTTGGTGAAATGGTTGAGTATTATACAGAGGGCGGAACGCTTTCGTGGTTGATGGCGGAAGACCGAGGTGCGATCCGTTCTTTCTCTGATCCGAACGATTACGGAGATCCCGATACGTATTTTGGCACAAACTGGGCACCACTTGGTGGTGACGATAACGGTGGTGTGCACACAAATAGCAATGTGCAAAATCACATGTTTTATTTGCTTAGCGTGGGTGGTTCTGGAACTAATGATAACGGATTACCTTATGAAGTAGAAGGCATCGGTTATGATCATGCACGGGATATCGCATGGTCGGCGATGATGAATTACCTCAATGCAGCTGATGGTTATGTTACTGCACGAAATGCCTGGATACAGGCCGCTATCGATCTTTTCGGCAGTTGTTCGCAACAAGTGATCTCTGTTGGACAGGCTTGGCAGGCAGTTGGCGTTACTGCGGCTACAGCTTATGATCTGGCTTCGGTTTGCGGAACTTATACGCTTACCGGTTATGCAGATGCTACTTATGGAATTGAAAATGCAACCATTCTACTCAATGATTTTTGGGTGAATTGTGCAACAACGATCAATTCGCCGGCAGTAGTTACTTTTGAATCAGCGGGATATATTCAAATGAACCCGGGCTTCGAAGCAAAGTCAGGAAGCACTTTTGTTGCCTGGATAGACCCATGTGAAGTGAGTGATTACAATCCTGACGATCTGCGCTTTGATCCGGATGCACAGCCTTCTACAGAAATTCCGGTAACGGAAGCTGACGCATTGAACATTTATCCGGTTCCCGCCAGCCAACAGATCACAGTGAAATTTATTCCGGGATCTGAAGGGGATTTCCGACTGCTCATTACAGATATTTCAGGAAAACAGGTTGCGCCATTTATTGAATATGCAGCAACTATGGATACTGAACAAATGGTTACCATTGATGTACACGACCTTTCCGCAGGTGTATACTTCGTTATGGTACAAGGGGATACCTACCAGCAATCAGCCAAGTTTGTGGTACAGCATTGATGGGTGGATCCTATATTTACAAAAGAAGGAGGCTGTCAATTTTGACAGCCTCCTTCTTTTTAGCATGTGGCGTTCAGCTTATTTATCCTCGCCCAGACAATGTAGCATAAATGCATACATAAAGGCAATTTCCTGCAGACCCTCATATCTACCGGATTTTCCACCATGACCTGCATCCATATTTACTTTAAATAACAGCAAATTATTGTCTGTTTTCATATAGCGCAGCTTAGCCACCCATTTGGCAGGTTCGAAATATTGCACCTGGCTGTCATTTAGCCCGGTGGTGACTAAAATATTCGGATAATTTTTTGCCTCCACATTATCGTATGGCGAATAGCTCATCATATAGTCGTACTGTTCCTTGATCTTTGGATTTCCCCATTCGAGCCATTCAAAGGTGGTGAGTGGAATCGTTTCATCTTCCATCGTGGTGATCACATCTACGAAGGGCACATCAGCGATCACACCTTTATACACCTCCGGCGCCATGTTGAGCACTGCACCCATAAGCAAGCCACCGGCGCTGCCACCATTGGCAAAGAGTTTATCGGAGGCTACATAATTGTTTTGCTGTAGCCAGATACTGCAGTCAATAAAATCATTGAATGAATTCTTTTTATGCATCATCTTACCATCAAGATACCAGTCGCCACCCATCTCCTGTCCGCCACGAATATGCGTATTGGCATACACGAATCCGCGATCAAGCAAGCTGAGTACATTACTGTCGAAATAGTCTTCATTGCTATACCCATAAGCGCCGTATCCATAAATAAAACCCGGATTGGTGCCGTTCTTTTTGAATTTATCAATTCGATACGCGATGGTCATAGGCAACAATTTTCCGTCGCGCGACTTTACCATGATACGCTCTGATGCATATAGGTTCTTGTCGTAACCACTTGGGATCTCCTCCTGCTTGACGATCTTGCCTGTTTGCGTGCGTGCATCGTATTCATATACGGTATATGGTGTAATGAGTGATGAGTAACTATAACGCACTACATTGGTGTTGAACTCAGGGTTTCCGCTCAGTGTAGCGTAATAGGCCGGCTCATCAAATTTGATATAATCAGCCTTTTTATCAGGGGTTATGATACGCATTGTGGTGAGGCCATTGCTCACTTCTTCAGCCACCATAAAGTATCTGAAGTATTGTACCTGAGTAAGAAATACATCATCACGCCCTTCAATCACATCTTCCCAATTCCCTTTTCCCTGCATACCAATTTGCACGGAACAGAGGCGATAGTTTTTTGCTTTATAATTGGTTCTTACGTAAAATTTATCACCGCTTACGTGATCTGCACTATAATCTATGTTTGCTTCCAGCGGTTCGATAAGTAAGAATTTGTCCGGGCTGGTTCCACTGGTATAATATATGGCTGACGCATCTGTTCTGCCGCTGTATGCGAAAATATATTCTTCACTACGGCTTCCGTATACAAACAGATCAAGGGTAGCGTCATCTTCCTGCAAGAGCAACTCATCATCATCCACCGGAGTCGCCAGGGTGTGTTTTTTTACCTGAAATACCCTGAGCGTCTCCTCATCAGGAACTCCATAAACGATAGTTCGGCTATCCTTTGTCCAAACACAACCATTCCGCGTATTGGGAATCTCATCTGTCAGCCATTTTCCGGTTCCTAGATCCAGTATACGGATCAAATAAAAATTCCTGCCTTCAAAGTCGCTGATGACAGCTGCCTTATTCTGATCGGGGCTTACAACTACATCAAAGGAAAGATACTCTTTGTCTTTGGCCAATGCATTGCCATCAACTATAATTTCTTCTTTCGCATCCAAAGAGCCCTTTTTCCTGCAGTAAATAGGATATTCACCGCCCTTTTCATAACGAACATAATACCAATATCCGCTCTTCAGAAACGGTACACTTTGGTCATCCTCTTTTACCCTGCCTACCATTTCCTTAAAGAGCTTATCCTGCAATTGTTCTGTAGGGGCCATCACCTGCTCCAGGTAAGCATTTTCGGCTTTCAGGTAATCGATCACCTGTGGATTATCGCGTTCCTTTAACCAGTAATAGGGGTCCTGACGATCGCCATAACTCCCCTGTATTGTGTGCGGTTTGCGCTCCGCCATGGGCGCTTTGGGTTGCTGGGCCTGTGCCGAAAACACGAGCAATAGAAGGCACCAGGTCATGGAAAGGTGTAACTTTTTCATGGCTGAAATATACATATTCGCCTGAAATCATCCAGTTAACCCTGTCACAAATCACCCT
>JAYRVB010000467.1:0-2939 GCA_041918775.1 Chitinophagales bacterium | reverse complement strand
ATCGCTCACTTTATATGACGACGGACTTCACGGCGACCTCTTGAGCGATGACCATTGGTATGGCAACTCTATTCCTGTTGATGCATCAGCAACCACTGTGCACTATTATATCAAGGCAACAGATATTTCCGGAAATGTTTCACGATATCCTGTATGTGATAGTATCGTGCATACTGTCGGTTATATTCCACCTACTCTGGTGATCAATGAGATACTTGCTGATAATCAGATCACCATTCCGGATGATGACGGAGAATTTCCGGATTATATCGAGCTGTATAATTATGGCGAATACAGTATTTTTCTTGGCAACCTGAGTATCACCGACGACCCCGATCGTCCGACAAAATGGTTTTTGCCGGATATGCTTTTACCTGCAGATACCTATGCATTGCTCTACGCAGATAATGAAACGGAACAGGGATTGAACCATGCGAGTTTTTCCCTGGATGCAGAAAACGACATGGTGCGCATACACGCGCCTGTCACCAGCGGATATGCGATCATCGATTCTGTTTCCTTTACCCAATTACCACCCGACACTTCCTGGGGCAGAATACCAAATGGTACTGGTCCCTTTGTATTATTGACCACGCCATCACCCGGCGCATATAATGGTCAGGATGCACCCGAATCCCCATCCGGATTTCAGGTTATGCTCACCAATAATCCGGGGTCCGGTTCAAGTAACCTGATCATCACCCTGGCAGAAAGCACAGATGTGCGGCTGACCGTCTATACTGTGGATGGCAAGGCAGTGTATACAGAACCTACTGCTACCCTGCCCGCCGGCACTTACAGTTTTCCGCTGGAGGTAACCCGTATGGCCAGCGGCACCTATTATATTCATATCGTGCATAATGATCAGCGATTGGTGGTACCTTATGTGGTGATGTAAGCACAATTGGAGGTTGACGGGCTAAACCGTATTTTTGCGTCCTGAAACAAAATTATTATGGGACGCGCATTTGAATATCGCAAAGAAAGAAAGTTTAAACGCTGGGGGGCAATGGCTACTGCCTTTACCCGTGTAGGTCGTGAAATTGCCATTGCCGTAAAGAACGGCGGGCCTAATCCCGAAGCGAATCCGAAATTGCGCATCGCTATTCAAAATGCGAAGGCTGTACAAATGCCAAAAGATCGCGTGGAAGCTGCGATCAAACGCGCATCCAGCAAGGATGAAAAGGATTTTGAGGAACTGGTATACGAAGGCATGGGCCCCGGTGGTATAGCCATTATGGTAGAATGTGCCACCGACAATACCACACGCACGGTTGCGAATATGCGTGTGATCTTCTCCAAGAACGGTGGTGCACTCGGCACCAGTGGTTCAGTTGGCTACCTCTTTGAGCGCAAAGGCATTTATAAAATTGCTGCCGATAAGATTAAGCTCGATGACATAGAACTCGACCTGATAGATGCAGGTGCCGAAGATGTATATACCGATGAAGGCATCATATATATTGAAACATCCTTCAACGATTATGGTAATATGCAAAAGAAGCTTGATGAACTCAATATAGAGATCACCGGCGCAGAACTGTTGCGCCTGCCATTAAATAAAGTGGCCGCTTCACCTGAAACCATCAACCAAATCAATAACCTTATCGAGAAATTGGAAGAGGACGAAGATGTGACGAATGTGTTTCACAACATGGCAGAAGAATAATGTTGAACAAACAGCATACTACATAAACGAAAAAACCGACGAATGTCGGTTTTTTTGTGGGTTGATTTAATGGTTTGATTATTGCGCGAGCTTAACGTTCACTGCATTTTTTCCTTTACGACCGTCAATGATGTCAAATGTGACGAGATCATTTTGTTTTACCTTATCCACCAGTCCGGTCTGATGAACAAAAATCTCTTCATTGGTGCCATCCTTAACGATGAACCCATACCCTTTGGTTGCGTTAAAAAATTTGATTTTTCCGGTTTCCATTGTAATAATGCTTGTTAGTAAAAAAAATTGGTTGACTTACCAAAAGTATAAAAAAAACGGTATAGTTTAGAATTAATCAAAATAAAGCCGGATAACTGTCTGGATCTACCTCGTGCATCATGCCATAGATGGCTTCAAAGATGTCGTCTTCGTTAGGTTTGCAGAAATAATCACCGTCGCTTGCATACGCTGAACGATTGGGTTGAGCACTCAAACATTTTGGGAAGGCATCGAGGTATCTGAACAGGCTTTCATCAGCAAATACCTGCTGTTGCATATAGGCTGTTGCACCACCCGGCACATCCTCATCGATAAAGAGAATACGGTTAGTGCGTTTTACAGAGGCCCTGATGATACCGTGCACATCGAAAGGCATGAGGGTTTGCACATCGATCAACTCAATAGACATTCCGAGCTTTTCGAGGCGTTCCACTGCTTCCTGCACAACGCGCAAGGTAGAGCCATAACTCACTACGGTAATATCGTTTCCTGACTGCATGATCTCCGGTACGCCCAGTGGCACCGTAAAGGTGTTGATGTTCATAGGCAGTGACTCTTTCAGTCGGTACCCGTTCAAACACTCTACCACAATGGCAGGCTCATCGGCACGCAATAAGGTATTATACATACCCGCCGCCTGCGTCATGTTGCGCGGCACACACAGATGCACACCCCTGCAGGTACCCAGGATCATCGACATCGGTGAACCGGTATGCCAAATCCCTTCTAAACGGTGCCCTCGGGTGCGAATGATCACCGGTGCTTTTTGGCCGCCAGCCGTGCGGTATTGTAAAGTAGCCAGATCGTCGCTGATCGGCTGCAATCCATAGATCAGATAATCGAGATATTGGATCTCAGCGATGGGGCGCATGCCGCGCATGGCCATGCCAATACCCTGACCGATAATGGTGGCTTCGCGGATACCGGCATCAAAAATGCGGTGTTCGCCATATTTTTCCTGGAGTCCGGCAAATCCCTGATTCACGTCGCCGATCTT
>JAYRVB010000466.1:0-6937 GCA_041918775.1 Chitinophagales bacterium | reverse complement strand
GGACCTCTTCGTCAGCAAGTTGTTTACCGGCAATGATACCCTGACCCGGTATTTCATTGTAGGCGTAAGACTTAATGATCAAAGTGCTACCGGCATCAACCACGTCACACCTGATCCAACCATAGTGATCCAGGCTGTCGGAGGCTATAAACCGCACGCCTAAATATTTGTCAATTGTTTCAGTGATTTCTGAATTGAACCAGTCGGCAAAAGGCCCTATGGCCACCCAACCGTCATCTGAATGAATTTGTGTTTTCGCAAGAATTTGAGCATGCCCGGTTTGCCAAGTTAGTGAGGCTGCTATCATGGCGCCAAGGGGTAACGCAAATGGATAATCATAAAAATAATATCCATACGATTTTGTTGCATTTTCCTGTGAGATGCCGGCAATTGCCTGAAAGTGATTTGATTGTGTGTCAGACAAAAAAGCTAGTATTTCAGAATTATGTATGTAGCAGCCGTAACCAGGGCTATAAAATGTACCCGAGGTATTTATAAATGCAAAATCGACAGTTCCGTTACCATCCATGTCTAAATCCTGATAAACTCCGGGTTCGATAACTACCAGGTCCGGATCAATATCTACATACTTGATCTGCCCATCAACACGACCGATGATGCTCAGGAAGCTGCCGGTCATGGCAGTGTAGGCAGAGAGCGTTAGTGTTTTGGTGAACTGCATGTGTTTATTCGATACGGCGTATTAAAATTAACGCATACACAATTCAAATACATGGTTGATTGTATATTTTCGAACATTCGCCCTTACATGCGGCGCATGATCAGCTTAATACTTGACCCCCGCTGTTTTACTGGGGACATGTGGTTGTTATATTGGGAACGGAAAATTCAGATAACATTACATAAATTGCAAAGACACCTATAAGGCGCCTAAGGTGTTTTTAAGTGGAGTTCCGGATATTTGCATAACTAAACGAGCTGACGGATGATAAAAGCGTTTTCGGTTTTGATGATTTTTATCGGCTTCCATTGCGGATACATGCATGGGCAATGCGTTTCCGGCAGCTGCGAAAATGGAAACGGCACCTATAAACTGCCCAATGGCGACATGTATACCGGCAACTGGGTGGCCGGCGTGCGCGACGGATATGGCCGCTACGACTGGGCCGGAGGGTCTTACTATGTGGGGGAGTTCAAGGACAATATGCTCCACGGCAAGGGCACTTTTTATGGGGTGGATGGCAAGGTGATGGCCGGTATCTTTATCGAAAATAACTATGCGGGTCCGGAATCCGACAGCACGCGTACAGAGGGGTTCGACCCTAACCAGGCTTACGCAGAGGAGTGGAAAAATATGAAGGAGGAGGATTCGATCGCCCGGGCAAACACATTGGCACGTGCCCGACAGGTGCCCTTTTGTGAGATGGTGCAATTGCTGGTAAAGGACTTTGGCAACCAGTTTGTATCCTACTTAGGCGAACGTCAGCGGATCACCCTCGACCGCAATATGAACTGGTACGGCACCCTGATGACAGCCGGCAGCATAGAGGCGGGCATTATCGGCGAAAAGGGTAAGCCACAGCGTACATACTATAACCTGCTGTTTGAAAGCACAGATTCGGCAACCGCCATGCAGCAATATGCCGCCTATGTAGAGCAATTGAAAACCTGCGACAATGGCTGTTGTGCCATGGTTTATTCCAATTTCCAACATACGCAGGGGGCACAAAAAAGCGCAACAACCACCTGGGCCACCATTTCGGTAAATGCACCGAACGATCCGCTTATTTATACCAATATGATCATGGAACTCGAGTGTCTTACACGCGTAGGACGACCTGGCTGGGTGGTCGTATTCAGGTTGTACGATGCGGCAGTATTGAAAACGAAGTAAGGGCTTATTGCTTGGTCCACACCCGCGTATTCAGATCGAGTTCGTGAACGATGTCGGTGCAGAATTTTACACTGTTGTAGATCTTTAAAACATCCTGCGGATTCATGACCGTTTTGCGCACGGAGGGTTCAAATAAATTCAGTGCGTAAGGTACGGCAATATACAAGTGATTGTCAACAAACGCACATTGTATCTTCGCGTCGGTTTTTTTGCGATACGTAAGCAGGCGCTCCATGAAGGATGGAGATAAAATGTATCTGGCTTCAACGGCATCCGTGCCATATACGGCAAAGTACTTTTCAAACTCAGGATCTTCCAATCGCACTACATCGGGGCGCATCATATTGATGTTTTGGAAAAAGCGACCAAAGCCACCCATGAATCGCTCACCAAAATCACTTAAAATATATGTTTGTCCCTGAAAGTGTTTGTTGAAATCGGCGATATAAAAAATGCCCTTGAAAATAGTGGTATAGGTTGTACGACCACGTGAGTCCTGTGTGCGGTCTTTGGTGTGTAATTCACAAAATTCGATATGGGTTTTATCGATATTGCCGCTTACCAGGTCTTCACCATTATAAATATCCGGATCAGCTAAAAATATTTTGCTTGCATTAAAGCGCGATTCAGGGATAAATAAATTGGGCGTATAGGTGAGTTCGGGAGAAATAAAAGAAACAATTTTGGAGACAACTACTTTTTTATATTCGTTTTTAAAATTCAATCGCTTGCGATTAAATCCGAAAAAGAAAAAATAGAGCAGTAGGGAGATCAGTAAAAATACGATGACCAACGGCGGGGTCATTACTGCAAAGGCAAGCACCAGTGAGATCACTGCAGAGCCCCACATGAATCGCACGCGACGCAATTCTTCCTTGCGCAATTCTTCAAGCCGTCCGAGTTCTGGTTCGATCTGCTCGGTGTAGAATGCGTCAAACGATTGCTCCATGATGAAAAATTGCGAATGCGTAAATAAAAAAGATCACTCGGGCTGTTTTTCCTCCGGTTCGGGCAACATTACCTCTTCTTCTTGTACAGCTTCGGTTTCAGACTGCGCTACTTCCGTTTGCTGAGCGGCAAATATGCGACGCTGGAAGATCAAAATGCTGAGCACGCCACAGGTAATGGAAGCATCAGCCACATTGAACACCGGTCTGAAAAAATGATAATATTTTCCGCCAACAAATGGCATCCAGTCGGGCCAGTGTCCGCTTGCGATCGGGAAGTAAAACATATCTACCACATGTCCGTGCATCCATGAAGTATAACCACCACCGGTGGGCATGAATTCTGCCACACGCGTAAAGGTAGATTCAGAAAAAAACACACCATAAAACACGCTGTCGATGATATTTCCCATAGCGCCGGCACATACCAATGCGATGGAAATGATCAAACCGAAATTCGCTTTTTCTTTAATGAGGGTGTACAGATAGTATCCGATGATACCTACAGCAATGATGCGAAAAAGGGTGAGGGCTAATTTACCGTGATCGCCACCCAGTTCCATGCCGAAGGCCATGCCTTTGTTTTCAACAAAGTGCAATTTAGCCCAGTCAAATCCTAAAATATTGATACCGCCTCCCAGGGTGTAGGTGGTCTTCATATAAAACTTGAGCACCTGATCGATGAGCAGTACAAATATGATTACACCAATTGCAGTTGCGGTTCTTTTCACCTGATCAGCCTTTGCCTTGTTTTGCTTCAATGCTCAACGTTGCATGTGGCACAGCGCGCAGGCGTTCCTTAGAGATGAGTTTGCCTGTTTCGCGACAAATACCATATGTTTTATTTTCGATGCGCACGAGTGCTTTTTCGAGGTGACCGATGTACTGGATCTGGCGCGAAGCCATTTGACTCAGGTATTCGCGTTCTGAAGTGGAAGTGCCGTCTTCCAAACCTTTAAAACGTGCATCAGAATCATCACCCATTTCAGAAGAACGGCTGATTTGTTCCTGCAGGTATTTCAATTCATTTTTTGATGCTTCGAGTTTGGTCGTGATCAATTCTTTGAATTCGGCAAGCTCTTCATCGCTATAGCGCGAACGCGTATCCGGATTTGCAGCAGCCTTGATCGGTTGCGGCTGTGGTTTGAACTCGCGTTTAGGCGGCAATATTTTTACAGGCCCGAGGCGAATTTCCGGATTGTCTTTGGTATAAGTCGGTTTTGGAGGAGCAACCGGTTTCTTAGATTTTTTAGGGGCTTTTTGTTTTTCTTCCTGCTTTACTACCGGCGCTTCCACTTTTACCGGTTCAGGTTTTTTTACCTCAACTACCGGCTTTTTTTCGACTGTTTTTTTCGCGGCCTTTGGTTTTTCTACCGGGGCAGCTGTTTTTTTCGCTATCGGCTTTGGCGCTTCTTTTTTTACCGGAGCTGCTTTCTTTACGGCAGCTTTAGGTGCAGGTTTTACTGCTTTAGGCGCTTCTGCTTTTTTCGCGCTTGCTTTTGCCGGCGTTTTGGCAGGGGCTTTTTTATTTACTACCGGTTTGGCCGCAGCTTTTTTAGCTACGGGTTTGGCGGCTGCTTTCGACTTTACTTGTGCCTTGGCCGATTTTACTGCTTTTTTGGCTACGGGTTTGGCCGCAGGTTTTTTAGCCACTGCTTTTTTTGCAGCAGGCTTAGCCGTTTTTTTGGCAACAGGCTTTGCAGCTGATTTTTTTGCAACAGGTTTAGCAGCTTTCTTAGCGGCCTTGGGGGCGGCTTTTTTCACGGGTTTTTTAGCTGCAGGTTTGGCTTTCACAGTTTTCTTGGCCATGACACTTATACTTTTTTAATGCGAATACGAATATCTATATCATTGATGGAAATGGATTCTGCACCTGAGGATTCCGCTACAGGAGAGAAGCTATCCGCCAAAATTTCGGCGCAAATATACTGCATATAATGGTTCAAAGCCCCCGAAAGTTCCGCGCCGCCGCTATATTCAACAGCAATACGGTCGGTAATGGCCAAATCCATTTCTTTGCGCATACGCTGTAGCTGGCTTACCAGTTCGCGGGCATGGCCTTCCTGGAGCAATGCGTCCGTAATGGTGATGTCTAAGGCTACCGTTAAGGCACCGGCGTTAGCCACCAGCCAGCCAGGAATATCCTCGCTCAATATCTCCACATCGGCCACTTCCAAAGTAAAGCTCCTGCCGGGCAGTTCCATATTATAAACCCCTGTCCTTTCCAACTCGCTGATCTGCTGTTGCGAGAAGCCGGAGATCAATCCTGCAGCCACTTTCATGTCGCCACCCAGTTTCGGACCAAGGGCCTTGAAGTTGGGTTTTATCTTTTTGGTGATCACCCCGCTATCTTCAGAGATGTATTCGATCTCTTTGATATTCACCTCGCTTTTGATGAGGTCCGACACGCGGTCGATATGCGTGCGCGTTGCCGGATTGAGCAGCGGGATCATGATCTTCTGCAAGGGCTGACGCACTTTGATATTTTGTTTTTTACGGAGCGACAACACGGTGCTTGATATGTCCTGAGCCAGTTGCATAGCGGTTTCCAGGTCGCCATTGATGAGTTGTTGCTGCGCGATCGGGAAGGGGGCAAGATGTACAGAATCGTGCGGGTGTTTGCCGGAAACGCTGTTCAGGTTCTGGTACAGCCATTCTGCGGTAAACGGCGCAATGGGTGCCATCAGACGCGCAAGTGTGTCTAAACAGGTGTATAGCGTTTGATAGGCGGCCTGTTTATCTGTGCTGTCTTCGCTTTTCCAGAAACGGCGGCGACTCAGGCGCACATACCAGTTACTCAGGTGGTCGGAAACAAAATCCTGCACCAGGCGGCCGGCGCGTGTAGGTTCGTAATCGTCGAATGCTTCTGTTACCTGTATGGTAAGGGTGTTGAGCAAACTGATGATCCAGCGGTCGAGTTCGGCCCGATCTGCCACAGGGATCTCTGCCTCGCTGAAATCAAAACCGTCGACATTCGCATACAGGGCAAAGAAACTATAGGTATTGAACAGGGTGCCAAAAAACTTGCGTTGCACCTCCACGATGCCATCGCTGTCGAACTTCAGGTTGTCCCAGGGCTGGGCATTGGTGATCATATACCAACGCGTAGCATCGGCACCATACGTTTTGATGGTTTCAAATGGGTCAACGGCGTTTTTCAGTCGCTTCGACATCTTGTTGCCATTTTTGTCGAGCACCAGGCCGTTACTCACCACTGTTTTATAAGCCACCGAGTCCTGCATCAGGGTGGCGATCACATGGAGGGTAAAGAACCATCCACGGGTTTGATCTACACCTTCCGCGATAAAGTCGGCGGGAAATTTGCTTTGGATATCATCGGCGTGTTCAAACGGATAATGCCATTGCGCGAAAGGCATAGCACCCGAGTCGAACCACACGTCGATCAGATCTGACTCCCGGCGCATCGGTTTGCCGTTGGGACTCAACAACACGATCTGGTCGGCGAAAGGTCTATGCGGGTCAAAGTCGCGAGTTACGTCAAAGTCGCTTGATAAATGAGGATTCAGGTGTTTCGACCTGGTTATTTCTTCCCCCAACTGAGCAAAGGAACCAATGCAAAGGGTTTCCGAGCCGTCGTCGGTGCGCCAGATCGGGAGCGGGGTGCCCCAGTAGCGTGAACGGGATAGATTCCAGTCCACGAGGTTTTCCAGCCATTGACCAAAACGGCCTTCACCGGTGCTTGCGGGCTTCCAGTTGATGGTCTTATTGAGGGCGATGAGTCGTTCTTTTGCAGCTGTGGTGCGGATAAACCACGAATCAAGCGGATAATAGATCACCGGTTTATCGGTCCGCCAGCAGTGCGGATAGTTGTGTTCGTATTTTTCTACGCGGAAGGCGCGGTTCGATTCCTTGAGCTTGATGGCGATGGTGATATCCGGATTTTCCCAATTCGGATCGTCCTTGTAATTCTTCACATATTTACCGCTTAGCTCGGCCATACCATCTACAAACTTACCTTCCTTGTCCACCAGCGAAAGCGAACCTATGCCATGCTGTTTGGCTACGCGGAAGTCATCGGCACCAAAGCTGGGGGCAATGTGCACCACGCCGGTTCCATCCTCAGTGGTGACGAAATCGCCGGCGATCACCCGGAAGGCATCGCCATTGGTGGGTT
>JAYRVB010000465.1:0-4022 GCA_041918775.1 Chitinophagales bacterium | reverse complement strand
CTCGCCATTCCGCTGGTGATACATTTATTCAACTTCAGGCGATTCAAAACAATTTATTTCAGTAATGTGCGCTTCCTGAGACAGGTGCAGGAAGAAACAGCCACAAAAAATAAATTGAAACATATTTTAGTACTCATATCCCGCATGCTGGCCCTCGCATTTTTGGTATTGGCATTTGCCCAACCATTCATTCCGGCAAAAGATCAAGCTGCACGATCCACTAAACGCGCAGTGAGCATTTACCTGGATAACTCCTTCAGTATGGAAGCTGAGATCGATGATGAGCGCATGCTCGACATCGCCAAACGCAAAGCAGAAGAGATCGTGAAAGGGTATACGGTGGATGATGAGTTTCAGTTGCTCACCAACGATATGGAAGCAAAGCATCAGCGTCTCGTAAGTAAAGATGAAATGATCCGACTGATCGCAGAAGTGCAGATCACACCGGTAGTGCGACCACTCCAGGAAATTGTAGATCGACAGGCAGATGTTTTGAAAAGATCAGACGCAGATGCTGAGCGATCTGTTTTTTTGCTTTCTGATTTTCAACAAAATGCAGGCACTTTTACAGCCGATACGAGCATTCGTACGCATCTCCTGCCATTACAACAAAAAGCACTGAGCAATGTTACTGTCGATTCAGTTTGGTTTGTTGCTCCGGTTACCATGTTGAACCAGGCTGTGCAGTTATGTTTCCGTGTTCGGAATTATGGCGATGAAGACCTGGAGAATGTACCTGTAACGCTCAGGTTGAATCAACAAACCAAAGCACTTTCAGATGTGATGGTACCGGCAATGGGCATGACCATCGACACACTGAGTTTTACTGTGAGCGAGCCGGGTTGGTATAGTGGCGAGTTGTCCATTAAAGATTATCCGATCACCTTCGACGATCTGTTGTATTTCACGTTCAAACCTATTGATGTGATTCCAGTACTAACGATCAATGGTGCTGCACAAAATGCGTTTATCGCCGGATTGTTTGGCAATAATGAGGTGTTCAGGTTTGTACAAAATAATAGCACCCAGATCGCCTTTGCGGATCTGTCGAAGTATGACCTAATTATTTTAAATGAGGTGCCGGTATTATCCGGTGGATTGGCAGAAGCCTTGCGCGCACAATTAGCACGTGGCGCAAACGTATGTATATTTCCGGCACTGCAGATGGATGCGCGTTCATTTGATCAATTGTTGCAACCGATCAATGCGATGTCGTTCGGCAATCTGATCCAAAAGAATCGTACGGTTACACAGGTGCATACGGCACATCC
The DNA here is from genome assembly GCA_041918775.1 of Chitinophagales bacterium. Taxonomy (GTDB): domain Bacteria; phylum Bacteroidota; class Bacteroidia; order Chitinophagales; family BACL12; genus UBA7236. The sequence continues at coordinate 2,751 of JAYRVB010000465.1, read as the reverse complement.
GATCTTTGGTGATGTGTTTGAAAAAGTGCCGCGCAATATGGCTATGCCTCAGGCAGCTAAGAGCTGGGAATTGCGCACTGCAACCAACACAACGGAAGAATCCATTCTGCAATTTACTGACAAGCAAAGCCTGCTGGCCAGGTATCCCGCCGATCAGGGTTATGTATATGTATCTGCGGTGCCACTGGATAGAGCCGTTACCGATCTGCCTGTGCAAGCCGGATTATTTGCACCGATAATGTATAAAATGGCCATCAGCAATGCGCGCAAACTGGCACCATATAATACGATTGGTGAAAGTGGATGGATAGACCTGCCAGGTGTACAGCTTGCTGGCGATGCCACTTTAAAAGTGAAAAGTGCCGGTTCCGAATTTATTCCTGAATTGTACAGAAGCGGCAATAACGTGCGTATCAGTCTGAGTAACTATGCGCAACAATCCGGAATGTATACCATTGTGCAACAATCCGGAAACGGCGAAACCGATCAGATCCTGGCAATGAACTACAACCGTAAGGAATCAGATATGCGATTTATGGACCAAGAGGCACTGGAGAAACAATATGCCGATGCACGTGTCGAGATCATTTCAGACCCCAACCGCAACCTTACCAACCTCGTATCGCAAATTAACACAGGAACACCCTTGTGGAAGTTTTGTATTATATTTGTACTGGTTTTTCTCGCGGCGGAGATCGTTTTGATCCGATTGTTGCCGTAGTAAATAAACACCATGCACTGCCTTATACAGGGAGCAACTCTCATCGACGCACAGTCGCCCTTCCATCGCAAACAGGTTGATATTCGTATTATTGATGGCCTCATCGCCGAAATTGCTGAATCGCTGCAACCAAATGACGCGACGGTGATTCCTATGCAGGGCAAATACGTATCGCCGGGTTGGATGGATATGATGGCCGCTTTTGGAGATCCCGGACATGAGTATCGGGAAACCCTCGCTTCAGGTTCGGCAGCGGCTGCGGCCGGTGGATTCACGGCTGTAGGTTTATTGCCGGATACACAACCAGCCATTCATAGTAAAGCTGAAGTAGAGTATTTGAGAAATGCCACTGCAAAGCAACCGATTCATCTGTATCCATACGGGGCTGTTACGGCTGATCGCGCAGGAAAGGAACTTACAGAGATCTATGATATGCATGCTTCGGGCGCAAAGGCATTTACAGATGCACCATTCCCGATCAAGGATGCAGGCATTATGCTTAGAGGTCTGCAATACGTTAAACCTTTTTCCGGTGTCATCATAAATATTCCCAACGACCATCGCATCGTCGGAAATGCAAATGTGAATGAAGGCGCCATGAGTGTGCAATTGGGTATGTATGGTATTCCGGATATTCTTGAAGAACTCATGGTGATTCGGGATATTACCTTAGCAGAGTACGCCGGGTCGCATGTGCATATCGGAGCCATCAGTAGTGCACGCGTGTTACCACACATTCGGGAAGCGAAGAAACGAGGGGTTTCCGTAACTGCCGGTGTTGCTGCTTATCAATTATATTTTGATGAAACGGAATTGCACGATTACAATGCGCATTTCAAAGTAAATCCTCCACTGCGCACTGCTGCAGACAGAGATGCACTTCGCGCGGCAGTGTTGGATGGCACCATAGATGTGGTATGTAGTTTTCATCAACCCCACGACAACGATTCTAAAGATGTAGAGTTTGAATATGCTGCATTTGGCATGGCATCACTGGAAACGGCTTTTGCAGCTGCTTGTGCATCGCTGGGAGCGCTGTCAGCAGAACAATGGGTTGAAAAGGTGGTGCTTAATCCACGAAAGATACTTAACCTGGCCATCCCATCGATACAGGTAAATGCACCTGCTGAAATAACTTTGTTCGATATGCAAACGGAGTGGACCTGCACAACAGAAGACCTGCGTTCACGAGGCACCAATAATCCGTTTGTTGGCAGAACTTTAAAAGGAAAGGTTTTTGGCATAATCAATAAATCACAAATTAAACTCAACGCGCATGGAACCCAATCTTGATCAACCACAATTGATGGAGGATACACCGGATTTTTCCATCCGAAAAAAGATCATTCTCCGCAACGGCACCATATTCGTTTTTATTTTGATCATCGTTATGCTCGTAACACACATGTTTCGTGCAACCATCAGCGATCAGGTGCAGCGGATCGCATGGGCAGAATATTTACTGCTGTTTGTGGCCATCATTATCACTCAGCTGGATATCCGCTCAAAGCTGTATAATGGCAAATTACAATTTGGCCAGGCATTTACTTCTGGAATGTTGTTTGTAGCTTTTATCGCCGGTGTGTTTTCCGTGTTCACCCTGGTATTTTATCTGATCATTGGACCGGAGGTATTAAATGAAATGGTGGTGATCGCAGAAAACAGTTTGCGCGAAAAAGGGATGACAGAAGAACAGATCGACCAGCAAATGGCATTCTCAGCCAGGATATTTACACCGGTGGGTATGTTTATCATGACCTTGATCGGTTACCTCTTTGTGGGTGTCATTATGTGTTTGATTGCTTCACTCTTTACACAGCGTCAGCGTTAATGCAGATATCTGTCATCATACCACTCCTGAACGAAGAGGAGAGCCTGCCGGAACTCGCACAATGGATAGCGCGTGTGATGGATACACACGGTTATTCCTGGGAGGTGATATTTGTGGATGATGGAAGCAGGGATAAAAGCTGGCAGGTTGTACAGCAATTACATGCGCAAAACAACTCCTATAAAGGCATTAAGTTTCG
>JAYRVB010000464.1:0-10796 GCA_041918775.1 Chitinophagales bacterium | reverse complement strand
GTCGGCAAACTGATCGCGGTTGCGTGTGGCAGTTTCGAGCAATGTGGTACCGACATGAAAAAATTTCGGCGCGTGAAACAGGTCCTGAAAATAGTTGTGTGCCCATCCCGGAACACTGAATACATTGCGAATAAATACCCCACGCACCTGATTCACCATTACCTGATCCTCGGGGGCAAGTGGTGCGTGCATCGACAAATAAGCTGCTGCATGGGCCTCTTCGAACAAGACACGTGGCACCAAAGTGAAAGCTGCATCGGTTAATGCCAGTTTGATCTCACCAAATGGGGCCTGCAGGATATCATCGGAAGTAAGCGACACTTTTAGCCTGCTGATACCATCGGCATGATTGGCCGTGTTGAAGCCTACGGTCTTTAATACCTGCAATGTGCCTTTGCGCTTATCATACACCGCATAGGAATATTGTTGCTCTTCCAGTTGGAACAACAAGGTATAGTGACTGCTGAAATCTTTGTTAAAGGCCGGGTCGGAGTAATGAACCATCCGCGGTAAAATTAGGTATTTTTTCATGAGGGTAGTTTTTGGCAACATACCACACTACCTTTGCAGCAAAATCGACTATGCAGATCCGACCCAGACGTTTACGTACCCATGCGATCATGCGGGAAATGGTGGCAGAAACACGCTTCCACAAAGACCAACTGATCTATCCCATGTTTGTTACACATGGCCAGGGTGTGGATCACCCCATTGGTGCCATGCCCGGTATCAGTCACTACTCGCCGGATACCCTCGTGCGCGAAGTGGAAAAATGTCTGCAACTCGGCCTCAATAAGCTCTTACTCTTTGGTGTGGGCGAACATAAAGATGCCCAAGGCAGTGCTGCATACGATTTTACCAACGCCGTGGCTAATGGTGTTCGGGCTTTACGCGCTGAATTTGGAAATGAACTCCTCATTGTGACCGATGTGTGCTTATGTGCGTATACAGACCACGGCCATTGCGGTATCCTGCACGGGCATGAAGTTGCGAATGATGAAACGCTCGGCCAATTGGCGAAAATGGCTGTGATGCATGCAGAAGCCGGCGCCGATATTGTTGCACCCAGCGATATGATGGATGGTCGCGTATCTGCTATTCGCGAGGCGCTTGACGACAAGGGACTGCACAACACCGCCATCATGAGTTACTCGGTGAAATTTGCCTCCGGATATTATGGCCCGTTTCGTGAAGCGGCTGACTCAGCACCTGCTTTCGGCGATCGCAAGACCTATCAGATGGATTTCCGCAATAAACGCGAGAGCCTGAAAGAAGCCCTCCTCGATGCGGATGAAGGAGCGGATATCCTGATGGTAAAACCTGCACTGGCGTATATGGATGTGATCCGGGATGTAAAAGAAAACACCCTCCTCCCCCTCGCCTGCTACAATGTTTCCGGCGAATACAGCATGGTAAAAGCTGCGGCTGAAAAAGGCTGGATAGATGAACAGCGTATCGTTATGGAAAATATGCATGCATTTACTCGTGCAGGCGCCGATATCATCATCACCTATCATGCAAAGGACATCCTGAGCAATAAATGGGGTTGATGCGCCTGACAGATGTTTTTTAGGGCAGTTCACATCCACCCTGTGTATCCATAAACAGGTATGCGCAAAGTTTAATGCATCTTTACCCTGCGGAGCATTCATGCAGATCAATATCACCTATCGCGAAATATTCAGGCTGAGCCTGCCCCTGATGGTCAGCAGCCTGTTCAATAACCTGATCAGCCTGATCGGTGTCGCGTTTATGGGTCGCGTAGGTGAAACAGAACTCGCCGCTTCCGGAGTGGCAGCACTCATCTACATCACCATGACCATGATCCCTTACGGATTATCGGTCGGCTTCCAGATCATCATCGCCCGGCGTGCCGGTGAGAATAATCCTGAATCCATAGGACGTATCTTTAACAACAACCTCATCTTTCTGATGGGCGTGGCTGTGCTGCTGTACGTGTTCCTCCAATTCATTTCTCCGCTGGTACTCAGACCTATGTTTACTAGTCAGGAGGTGTTTGAAGCCGGACTCGATTACCTCAAATACCGGAACATCGAGATCTTCTTTGCGGTATTTGCTTTTACCCTGCTTGGATTTTATACGAGCATCGGCAATAATCAGATCATTACCTGGAGCGCGGTCACCATGCTGGTGGTCAATGTGTTCTTCAGTTACAGCCTCGTTTTCGGCAAAATGGGATTCCCCGAAATGGGGATCTCCGGCGCCGGGTTGGCCAACCTGATCAGCGCAACCGTGGCCTGCCTGATCAATTTTGTGTACCTCATCGTATCACCCATGCGCAAGAAATTCGGACTCTTCCGCTTCGGAAAATTCGAATGGCAGCTGGTGCGCACGGGCCTCGACCTCAGCGGTCCTGTTGTGTTACAGCATTTGTTGTCGACAGGCACCTGGGTCATCTTCTTCCTCATGATCGAAAAAATGGGACCGCCCTCCCTTGCAGCCTCTAATGTGGCCAAGGAGGTGTATATGGTACTCGGCATAACTACCTGGGGCCTGGCAAATGCGTCCAACAGTCTCGTCAGCAACCTGCTGGGCCAAAAGCGGCACGAAGAGTTGTTCGACCTGGTGAAAAAGGTGGTCATTCTTGCCCTGGCCTTCTCCCTCGCTTTTTGTCTGTTCATCCTGATCTGGCCTGATGTATTTATCCGCATCTTCACCGACGACCCGCACATTATCGAACTGGCCCGCAACCCAGTACGCATAGTGGGCACCTGCCTCGTCATGATGGCGGTGAGTTCTGTCCTCTTCAGGGCAGTAACCGGCACCGGTGCCACCAGATACAGCTTACTCCTTGAACTCATTACCCTGATCATCTACATGGCCTATGTGGTGATCCTGATCCGCGTGCTGGATGTGAATCTTACCATCGCATGGACAAGTGAGTTTGTCTACTGGCTCGTGCTGGCCTGGCTGTGCTGGAAATACCTGAAAAGCGGCAAGTGGCAGAAATATCAGGTCTGAGTCAGCCCCCGCGCTCTGCAACTACACCCACCGGCACATAAGGTCTGAAACTGTAACAGTTTCATAATAATTTCGTACCTACCCAACCTTTCCACATTTCGTTACGATATATATGTATATACATATTGTATATTTACCCATCCCACTGTGAACACGTTTTTCATACTCAAAGCAAAATCTAATGAAAAAGAAAGTTCTCCTCGTTTGCAGTGGCTTTTTAGCCTTTATTGTATTTCCATCCGCAATTCGCCTGATCGAACCTGAAAATCCGCCGCTCGGAAACACCGGTGGCCCTGGTGAAACTACCTGTGAGCAGGAAGATTGTCACGGTGGTGGCGATTTTACCGGTTTCAGCACCCTGGCCGGATTGCCCGACACCGTGGAACCTTCCACAGAGTACACTGTAACCATCACCCTCACCAGCGATTGCGAAAATGCAGGGTTTCAGTTAACAGCGCTCGAAGGTGACGACACCAAGGCCGGCACCCTGGCAACAGGCACTGGCACCAACGTGGCCAGCTTTGCAGGCAGACAATACGTGCGCCAGAATGCGCCTCGTGAGTTGACCGGTGGCGCCGCTTCCTGGACCTTCCTGTGGACCTCCCCGGCAACAGCGGTGGATAATGCGATCACCTTCTACTTTGCCATGCTCAACGGCAATAACAATGAAAAGGAAGATGGCGACAAAGTAACCATTAACCAACACAGCGTGGTGATGCGCGAAACACTGCCTTCAGCCGTGCAAACACCCGTAGTGCCGGAGATCACGGTATTCCCTAACCCTACCACGCTGGAGTTCACCGTGACCGGTGTGCATACCGGCGCTGTGGTAAGTGTTTACAACGCCTCGGGTCGGCTGGTGCAACACCTCAATGTGGCCGGTGTAGTGGCTAAAATGGATGTAAGCGAACTGCCTGCGGGTAACTACCACGTGGTGGCCGTAAGCGATAAAGGTCGCGCCGTTCAAACATTTTCAAAATTATAAATATCTGATTTACAATGATATATATTGATTATATGTTATAATAGTTAAGTTATCCATTGTAGTAATAAGGCAGCCGGGTGAGTATGACTACCCCGGACTGCCTTTTTTTATTGCGGTTCGGCATGATTCGTGTAGTATGCAGTGTAGCTTTGTGTATATGTTCGCTTTCCGCCATTTCATCTTTCATGTCGCGGCAGTACTTTTGTTGTGCCTGCCCCTATCGTTTCTGCACGCTCAGGATACTCAGGTTTCCGAGGGAGAGGTTTTTGACGGCGAGCCCTTCCTGAGCATAGATCCGGCTGATCCACAGCATCTGGTCATCGCATGGATGGGGTTTGATGGCTTCGACCTCGTGCAGATCAAGATCCGGGTATCCATCAATGGCGGCAGTACCTGGAGCGCACCCATCGGCATCCCCCACCTCGTAGCCGGCTACACCTCTGCCGACCCTAGCCTGGCCTGGGATAGCGAAAGTAACCTCTATCTGTCTTATATCGACAGTCACCCCGCTGGCACCAACGGCAAAGTGCTCGTGCGCAAGTCTGCCGACGGTGGCTTAACCTGGGGCGCCGCGGTGGAAGCCATAGACGCCTGGGATGATGGCATGGAGATCCCGGTAGACAGACCCTGGATGGTGGTTGACCGAAGTGGTGGCCCCTTGGATGGGTATGTGTATATCACCACAAAGCCCGCTCCCTGGATACCCTTTCCCAACCGCAACTACCTGGTGGTCAGCAGCGATGGCAGCAGCTTCTCCGATTGGCGATATATCGATACCATTGGCTGGCAGATCGGCGATTTCATACAGGCACCTATGGCCGCACCCGCTATGGGCCCCGATGGCCGCCTGCATGTGGCTTACCCGGCCTGGGAGTGGACAGAAAACCTGCTTCCCCGCTTTGTGCACGCCTCCAGTATCAACGCCGGCGCCTCCTTCAGTTACCACGAAATGCAGGAATCTGACGGCAGCAACCTCTCGAACGATACCACTTCCAAAAAAGGCTACCAGCTGCTGGTAGACCCCACCGACGCCAACCATCTGGTCTTTCTCTGGTTGTTTGCCCCCGATGGCGACAACGACATATACCTGATCGAATCGCTCAATGGCGGCGTCAACTGGACTCCACCGCTTCGGCTCAACGACGATCCGGCGGGCAGCGGTGTGATGCAGGACCTGGTATGGGGCGATTTTGACAGCGATGGCGACCTGGCCGTTTGCTGGCGCGACAGACGCAATGCGGTGGACACGGGCTATGCGGTGTCTTCGGAGATATGGGGGGTGGTGAAAGGGCACGATTCGCTCAGCTTTGGGGCAAACTTTCGCGTGAGCGCAAGCAGTGCTTTTGATAGCGTGCTTTACGGCAATGGGAACGACTTCATGGCTCTGCAATTCGAAAATGATACACTGTACGCTGCTTGGGGCGATGCAAGAGATGGGGTTTTGACCGTTTGGTTCAACAAACTATCCGCATTTGATGTCGAATCAGGTATTCTGCAATTGCTGAGTGCCGAGACGCCTCTGGAGCTGACCCTCTGGCCTAACCCGGCCACAGATCAGTTCACTGTTGCCGGAGACCCCTGCTCAGCATATTATGCCATAAACAATCTCGGTGAACGGGTCCTATTGAAAAACGCTGGATCTCCGGGTAGCTTTGAAACATCAAATCTCTCAGAAGGAACCTGGTTCATTATTGGTGAACATGAGGGCAAAAGCTATTCAGGTAGGTTGATTGTTTTTCATAAGTAATTGTCATTCAATAATTTGAATGCCATTATATACATCATCATCGTATATAAATTGCACCACATAACTTCCGGTGCTCCATTGTGCACAGTCCACATATTGGGCCTCTCCTGTCATGTGCAATTCCGTCATGAGTTGACCGTTGATCTGATAGATACGCACGATCCCGGTCATGGCCGGAATCGAGAATCCGGTATGCGCGGGGTTAGGATAACAAAGTGGCTTGAAATCCGTGCCCTCGTAATAAACGGCTACCGGTTCAACAGCTTCGGTCCCACCTGTTACATCCACCGGAATGAGTTGGTAATACAACCATCCGGAAACCGGTGCATCGTCAACAAAGGCATATACACTGGATGCAGGGCAATCGCCGCAAGCATCAATGATACCAAGCTCTGTATAGTTCATCCCATCAGTTGAGCGATTCAGGACATAATGATCCATATCCTGCTCGCTTTCGGTGATCCAGTCGAGGTCAACGTGACCCTCATCGGGAGTCGCTTCAAAGGCTAGGAGGGTAATTGGCAATGGTGTTTCAGGAATTACTGCCACTTCATCAATGAAATAGTACGAACCGATTGACACCGAAGCCACGTGGAAACTATGCGCAGTGGAGGCATCATTATAGAAATTACCAATAGTGATATAGGAGTAGCTGTCGTCGGCAGTGTAAGTAAAGGAAACGTACTGCCAGCTTGTTGACCATAGTTCGCCGGCGTATTCCAGTTGAGGAACAACATTTATTGGCTCGTGTGTTGCCTGGGTTAGCGGTCCGGTGGACAGGTGCACCCCAATATGATTGGAGCTGTAGCCATTGTACCAGGTTGCAGAGCCATTGGTGATCCAAAAACCAACGGTGTAGGTGGTACCGGGCACCATAGGGCATATGAGCGGCACCGACAGATATTCGCGAAATTCGGGTGTCGAACCCAGCCAGGTAATAAACCCCATGATCGCGCTCCCTGCAAATGGGGAAACGGTTCCAAAAGTGGATACCGGAAGGTCGACCCCTACTCCACCTGTGTTGTGGAGGTAGTCGGGACTGGCATAAGGCCATAAAAACGCCGGATAATTATTGACATCGCTCCAACCGGTGCAATGGTACCATTGGCCATAACCGGTAGGCATAGCGTCGTTAGTCTCGAAACCGTTATTGGGTACCAGATTCTGTCCGTAACTCAGCCGGAGCATGCATTCCAGGAGGATAAACAGAATGAAACGAGCCATTACCTAAGGATTGATCATTCAAAGCTATCCTGATCCAAGGCTAAGTATGAGGACATTTATCATCGTATTCCGCGAAATCAGGTGTTTTCACTTGTGGCGCGATCAGATCTGTCAGGTCGGGTAATAGCACAAAAAAACCACCGTTGCCGGTGGTTTTAATTCCTATTGCTTGTTGCTTAAAGCTTTAGATCGTCGTCGCCATAGTGTGTTCCGGTATTCCCGTTTCCGTTCCCACCGTTATCCTCATCGCCATGCTCATGCTCGTCGTAATGATCGTGCTCACCACCATGTTCATCGTATTTGTGGCTGAAGGCATCAAAATCGAAGTCAGGCAGCAACCCTTTGATATGGTCGATCACCTGCTGTAACTCTTCAGCGAATTTATTGAAATCTTCCTTGTAAATGAACAACTTGTGCCGGTCATACCCATTACCATCGAAACGCTTCTTGCTTTCTGTAATAGTGATGTAGTAATCGTTCCCCTTTGTCGTTCGCACATCAAAGAAATACGTTCTACGCCTTCCCGCACGTATCTTCCTGGAAAATACGCTATCGTTCCGCTTGCTGTTTTCGTGCTCCACAATGATCCGTTTTAAGTAAAAGTTGTGTTATACGCTGTTAATTTTTCCGAAATATAAAAAGATTTTATTTTCCAAACGGTCAGCGCACTTTTTTTTTAAAATTCTTTGGCCACTTCCTCCTTGCGCTGTGCCTCATACATCGCATGGTAAAGTCCCTTAAGGGCCATCAGTTCATCATGTGTGCCCTGCTCGGCAATGGTATGGTCGTGCAGCACCAGTATACGGTCAAACTCCAGCAGATTGAAGATGCGGTGGGTGATGATAATGGCCGTTTTATTGTCGAGGTACTGGCGCATATTCCCGAGTATCTCGTGCTCTGTGCCTGCATCCACGGCACTCAGGGCATCGTCGAGCAGTATGACAGGAGCGTCTTTTAAAAAGGCTCTGGCAATGGAGACACGTTGTTTTTGTCCGCCGCTCAGGGTAACCCCCCGTTCGCCGATCACGGTATCGTACCCTTGCGGAAGCGACATGATCTCGTCGTGTACAGAGGCAAAGCGGGCTATTTGCTGTACTGCCTCGCGGGATGATTGTGGTGCTGCAAAAGCGATATTGTTGTGGATCGAATCAGAAAACAGAAACACATCTTGCGGTACTGACGCGATCGCCCTTCTCAAAGAAACCAAATTCAACTCCTGTATCGGATACCCGTCGATGGTGACGCGTCCCGCGTTGGCATCATACATACGATACAATAGCTCACCTATGGTGGTTTTACCGCTTCCGGTGCGACCGATGATGGCCACTTTCTGGCCGGGTTGTATGGTGAAACTGATATCCTTCAAGGCCTGCACACCGGTATCGGGATAGGTGAAGCTCACGTTTTCAAAGCGGATATGGCCCTTCAGGTCACGTTCGGGGAATCCGGAGGCCTCGATGTCGGGTTTCGTCTCCAAAAACTCGCTGATGCGCTTTTGAGAGGCTGCAGCGCGCTGTATGATGGACACCACCCAGCCCAGCGAAGTAACCGGCCAGGTGAGCATATTCACATAAAACAGGAACTCGGTAAGGTCGCCGGGCGACAATTGCCCCTCGATGACCTGCCAACCGCCTACGAAAATGGTAATGAGCACGCTGGCGCCAATGAGCAAGACCATAAGCGGTTGAAACAAGGCATCCACACGGGCCAGACTGAGGGATTTGTCCTTGTAGTCGCGGCAGGCAGCATCAAAAAACGCCACAGTGGAGCGCTCGCGGGCATAGGCCTGAATAACGCGGATGCCGGAAAAAGACTCCTGTGCGATGCTGGTGAGGGTGGACAGCTGGGATTGGATGTATTCGCTGCGGCGGTTGATGAGGCTGTTGACAAAATAGATGGACACGCTGAGGATGGGCAGCGGGAGCAACACGTACAGGGTAAGGGTCGGGTTGATGCTCATCATCATCCAGATGGCGAAAATGAAGTTGAATACCAGGTTGAGGAAATACATGATGGCAGGCCCCACGTATTGGCGCACCCGGCCCACATCTTCGGCCACGCGGCTCATGAGGTCGCCGGTATTGTTGCGCTTGAAAAAAGCCGGGGTCAGTTTTTCGTAGTGTCTGAACAGTTCATTTTTCTGATCATACTCGATCTTGCGGCTCATAACGATGATGGTTTGCCGCATACAGAACATGAACACACCTCTGATGAGGGTAAATGCGATGAACAGTGCTGCATTCAGGAGCAGTCCGTTGAACACTTTACGCGCCAGTGCCGGGTCGTCGCCCTGTTGCAAAACATCCACATTTTCGCTCACTGAATCGATCATCTCCCCTACAAAGCTTGGGGCATATACCTGAAACACATTGGCCAGGCCCACGAAAAGGGAGCCGGCGAGAAACAGCCATTTGTATTTGAGCAGGTAGCGATGAACGGGCGCGAGTGTACGCATATGGTGCAAAACTATTAATCTGCTGAATAGTTCTCCATTTTTAAACTTGTTCTATCTTTGCGCTGCCAACCAAAAAACCGTTCATTTATGTCAAACAATACCCCGCAGCTTACCAACGGCGAGATATACACCACGATGCGTGAGATGGAACATGAGCAATTGGTTTTCTGCAATGATAAGGAGACCGGGCTCAAAGCCATTGTTGCGATCCACAACACCACTTTAGGCCCTGCTTTGGGAGGAACTCGTTTTTGGAATTACCAGCATGAGGATGAGGCGATCATTGATGTGCTGCGACTTTCAAGGGGTATGACCTACAAGGCTGCCATCAGCGGTCTGAATCTCGGCGGTGGAAAAGCGGTGATCATTGGCGACAGCAAAGCACTCACCAACCGCGAACCATTATTTCGCAAATACGGCAAATTCGTAAATGGCTTAGGTGGTCGTTACATTACGGCAGAAGACGTGGGTACGAGCACCAGTGATATGGAATACATCGGTATGGAAACGGATTCCGTGGCCGGTAAACCCGAGCAATTGGGCGGAGGTGGAGATCCCTCGCCGGTTACTGCTTATGGCGTGTATCTGGGTATGAAAGCTGCGGCAAAATATGCCAATGGCAGCGACAGTCTTTCAGGTAAAAAAGTATTGGTGCAGGGTGTAGGACATGTAGGCCAACACCTCGTAAAGCATCTGGTGCAGGAAGGTGCAAAGGTGATGATCGCAGATATCAGTGCAGATCGCACCGCTGCAGTGGCAAAAGAATTTGGTGTAGAGGTGATAGATACACAAGCCATTTTTGATACCGCCATGGACATTTATGCGCCATGTGCATTGGGTGCAACCATTAACGATGAAACCATAGGCAAACTCACCTGCAACATTGTAGCAGGTGCTGCAAATAATCAGTTGAAGGAGGAAGAAAAACATGGTCGCGCACTTATCGAGCGCGGCATTGTGTATGCGCCTGATTATCTGATCAATGCCGGTGGTTTGATCAATTGTTATGTAGAATTAGAAGGCTACAATCGCGAACGTGCGCTTCAGAAAACGGAGATCATTTATCAACGTGCTTTGGAGATCTTTGCGGTTGCCGCTCAAAATAATATTACCACACAAGCCGCAGCGAATCGTGTTGCAGAAGAACGCATTCGTGCGATAGCGCATGTGCACGCCCGCTTGTGATCGATTGTGCAGGCACATTTTTGTTTTCCCCCGAAAACGCATTGTAATTTGACATGCTGAGCAGAAGAGGACTACGTATTAAGGCTATGCAGACGTTGTATGTAACGGCCTGTGCCGGGGATGCTGACAATCGTCAGGCCATGCAACATTTACATAAGAGCATACGCAATTCACATCTGGCGTATTTGTATGTGTTACACTTTATCACAGAGCTTGCT
>JAYRVB010000463.1:0-6904 GCA_041918775.1 Chitinophagales bacterium | reverse complement strand
TATAGTAGGTTCTAAAAAGTGCTTCCACATAATAATCCACCCCGGTCGCAGAGCGTCCATCCCGCACCTGAATGGCACGCATATCATTCAGAATGCGCGCGGATGACATTTGATTGATTGACAATATCTCCATCCCCTGACGTATGGTTCCAGTGGAATCGCTTACTGCTTTTATGAACAGGTGATCATTGTCAACATAAACTTCAAATGGAATATATCGGTTTAAGGTACGTTGCCTTGTATACCACTCCAATGGGGGAGCTGATGTCAAATGCCCACAACCAATTTCGGTAAGCCATTTTCTGACCAGTATATGGAACGACTCCAGGGTCATACTGTCAGTGATCAGATACGCAAGACTGTCAGCCCTTTTTTGAAGTGTTTCTTTGTCGGAGAGTATGGTTGTTTTCGGATGTATCGAGAAAACGGTATTGACCATATGCGACCAGTCTGCTATAAGTTCCTCACGATTGAGTGAAAGTGGATTGGTTTCACAGATCGGCTGTGAAAATAGATCCCGATGAGCAGTTACCGTAAATAGGATAATACATGCAAGGATTGCTTTCTTCATTTTAAAGCAAAGTATTTTTGTTTGAGGCGTTTGGAAGCTGTAAAAGGTGCCGGCTTGTATTATTTGAATACAATTACTTTGACATCTGGGCTCATTAATAGGGATTTGGCATCAGACCAACCAGGCAACTGATCTGTGTCGATAGTAATGGTGCGAATTTCTGTAGCAATTTTACTACTATTGCGCATAGCCTGTAAATGTGCGCCACTACGAGCAAAGTTGCGCATGTCTTCTTCGTTTTTCCAAAGCGACATGGTGTAGTGTAATTTGCCAATGCCTGTTTTCTTAAAATCCAGATGCCCGCTGCTGTTCATCTGCCGAATCACCTGCATGGCATACATGGATAAGGGGAAAAAAGAAAACCAGGACTTTAGCTTGATGGAAGTTATAGTAGCTTTCATGCGTATAGTCGAATTAATTTAACGTGCGATCAGGCAGGCAACCAATGCGATTAAAGCCGGTAATGCCTGTGTGTAAAAAATTTTTCTGCTTGCACTTATGGAGCCATATAAACCGGCGCAAGTAACACACGACAAAAAGAAAATGGCTACGTTGCTACTCCAAACCGGATCAGAAATGCACAAGGACCATATCAGACCTCCAGCCAGGAATCCATTGTACAAGCCCTGATTGGCAGCAAGCGTTTTCGTAGGCGTAAACATGTGATCTGGTAAAGCCCCTTTGAATGTTTTTCTACCGAGTGTTTCCCAGGCGAACATTTCCATATATAAGATATATATATGCTCAAGTGCGATAAGGGCTGTGAGTATTTGTGCGATCATTTGCATAAAAGCAGAAGGTTGTTCAATTGACTCAAATTTCAGAAATATAATTGACAATCCATGCGCAACAACTACGGAGAAAGCACGGATTACTTTTTGTGTACACCCAGGCCCGCGGAGTCTGTCAGGTACATGACTCCATCTTTCAATAAAAATCCACCTGCAAATGCCTGTTCAATAACATCCAGACTGCCATCGAGGTCAAGATATCTCGTATGCGGGCATGCATAAGCGATATGCAGGGCTGCAGTAATGCTGATCAGACTTTCATCATTGCAACCCCAGAATAAGTGGATGTTTTTGGTGGCTGCATGGTCAGCTATTTGTTTGGCTGCAAGAATACCGCCTGCCTTCATCAGTTTAATATTGAACACGCCAAAGGCTGGCTCGTCAGCTAAGAGGTCTTTAGCTGATTGCAGGTCAGTAAGCGATTCATCGGCTACTAATTTCGAGCGTATTTCGGCTGTGTACTTTTTTAAATGATGGCTTTCTGCAACCGGTAGAGGTTGTTCAATGAGTTCAATGGGAATATGTTGGGTGCGATTGAGGAATTGCTGCAAAGTGGCCGGATCATATCCCAAATTGGCATCAACGCGCAGTTTGATGCGATTGCCCAATAGTTCATACATTTTTACAACGCGTTCAATATCCTCGTCTACATGCAACCCGGTTTTTAATTTAAATACGGAGAAACCCTGGTTAACATATGCTTGTGCATCCTGTAGCATTTCCTGTATGGGTTTAATGCCAATGGTGATGCTTGTGGGCAAGGCATTGATCTTGCGACCATACATATCTACTACAGATTTTTGGGAATATTTCCCCAGCGCGTCATGCAATGCTATGTCGATAGCAGCATGAGTGCCCGGGTAATGTGGAAACAATCGGTAGCAATCTTGTATGATCAGTGCATGATCTTCAATATTTCTTCCGATCAGTGTGTGTGCTATATCACTTTGTAAATGTATCAGCGTTTGCGCCGGCGTTTCGCCGATCACTTCCGCGAATGGGTTAGAGGCGCCATAACCAACGATCCCATTAGCCAATGCGATCTCAAGGTAAACGATCTCTGTATGGTCTACCTGTTGGTAGGCAATAGCATAAGATTGCGTTAACGGAATACGTTCCAGCCAGGCATGTATGGAAACGATCTGCATCTTATATCAGACCTTGAATAACCGGAATAACTTCGTCCACGCCTTCCTCAATGGGTAACAATACGGGAATGTGTAACTGAGCGGCATATGCATTTTTGAAAGCCAACGCCTCAGACAAAGTACAGGACTCCGTATTCAAGGCTAAGGCGATCACCTGCGCGCCATACATTTCTATCAGTTTGATTTCCGATTCAACGGAGTGGATGACACCCCATTCGGGCGTGTGCTCATAGTGTTTTCTTTTTGGCGCATGTACCAATATCACATGCTTCGCATTTCCGGATACCAACAGCTCTGCGCCGCAGGGACCGCTGGGGTTGCGCAATGCAGACTGGCCTTCAATAAGAATGAGCTGTGGGCTTTCTTTTTCCCAGCAGTCAACAATGGCCTGCTCTAACTCTCCGGAAATGAAATCATTTAGTGTTGAGTCAAAAATAAATCCGTATTTACCTCCCTGCATCCACCCGGTTTGTCCGGTGTAGATCATTTCTGCACGAATTTGATTTTTGGCACATGCCTGTTTTACAAATCGACAGGTTGTTCTTTTTCCAAGTGCACAATCAGTACCGATCACTGCAATAATGGGGGCTTTGACCGTATGAATTTTGCCACTCCAGAAATGGAGTTCACTTTTAGGCTTTGGTTTTCGCACATCGATCAACTGCACCTGATGCGTGAGGGCAAGCGCCTGCAGATCCGGCCTGTCGCTCAGGTATTCGTGTAAGCCATTTACAATAGACATGTTTAACTGTATACATTCCCTGATCACCGGGACAAAGCGCTCAGGTAAAACTCCACCTACTGTTGCAATGCCTATAATACAGTATCCGATATGTTCATGGTTAGCTACGGCTTCCTGCACGTTGCTGTATACCGGAATATTTCTTGCTTTACCATCTACAATAGCGCCTGCATCTTTACCTGCATGTAATGCATCAATTACCGCTACGATCTCAAATCGTTCGGTTCCTCTGATCAGACCATGAGCAGTTTTTGCATCTGAGGTATGCAATATACCGTCGGTGAGAATGATCGCTCTTGGATTGCTTTGTACTTTTTCCATATCAGCGACTTAAAAATACACCCGGAAATTGATTTGTAGCTTCTTTATCTGCATATACCAATTGCCCATTGGTCCAAACTTTTAAAATGCCATCACTAAGGGCTTTTGAGTTGGAAATGTCTGCATTATCTTTAATAATATCCGGATCCAATAAAACAAGATCCGCAAAATACCCGGGAGCGATAACGCCGCGGTCGGAAATACCTACATGCTCTGCACTAAGTGCCGTCATTTTGTTTATAGCCGCAGGAAGTGTCATGATGCCTTTTTCATTCACGTAAAGACTGAGAAATCTGGGAAAAGCACCATAACCGCGCGGATGCCCACCATCTGCGCCATCAGAACAAATGTTGGTGTGCGTCCAGCTGAGGAAAGGAATAATGTCGGCATCTGACATGCTTTTTCCCATAATGGATTCAATGTATTCGGCCTCAGGATGTGTACTGGCATATTGTTCAGCAGCTGCAACCAGATATAGTAAGGTTGCTTCGTTAGACTCATTTCTCATCGCTGCAATTTCGCTTATCGTTTTGCCTGCAAATTGTGGCTCCGGAAGAAATTTGACCATTACCGAAGCGGTGGGGTCAAACAAATGTGTGGTGGCAAATGTAGCTGCATCCAGACTGGTAAAATCCTTATTTGGGAACAATACACGTATGGTTGAATGCCAATAATCATATGGATAGCAGTCAGCCGTAATATCAATACCATCAATACGCGCCTGCTCTAATTTGGCGAGTATAGCTGTGCCGGTATGCCAATCGTCTTTCAGGGCAATTTTAATATGGGAGATCTGCACCGGAATGTCTGCAATAGCACCGATCTGAATGATCTCGTCTATAGCTTCATCCAGATGGATGTCTTCGCTGCGCAAATGACTGATGTATTTCCCGCCTTTTGCAGAAGTAGTTTTTGCAAGTTGGATCAATTCATAAAAACTGGCGTAAAATCCTTCTTCATATTCGAGGCCGGTGGATAAGCCAAAGGAACCTTTCTCCAATTCTTTTTTTAGTATGCTATTCATGGCATCGATTTCCTTTTGTGTGGCAGTTCGGAATACACCCTCTCCATGCATCACCTGTTCACGCAAAGTGGCGTGACCCGTATACGTGGCGATGTTCACTGATTTGGGAATATCGTGACACCATGTTTTCAGGCTGTCGATCGGATCGCTTTCTCCATCCTGACCGATCACAATGGTGGTGATGCCCTGACTTATAGCTGCAAGTGCTGTTGGATTGTTATTTATTCCACGGTCGACATGACTATGTGAGTCAATAAATCCAGGCGCGAGTATTTTTCCATTTCCATCAATGACTTCTTCGTTAGGAAAAGCCTGTAAAGCGCCAACGCCAATGATCACATCACCTGCTATGCGCACTGAGGCTTGTCTTGCCGGCGAACCTGTGCCATCAATCACATAAACGTTTTTGATCAATGTGGTTTTTGGAAGTGTATATGCCTCATCGAAAAACATGGCCTTGCCCATATTGCGCGCCATCGGATTACCGCCATTGGACAAAATGATCAGTGTTCGGTTGTGGGCAAGGTCTCTGCAAATGACATTATAGAACCCAACCCAGCTTCCGGTATGCCAGTACTGTCCGGCCTCCTCGCCGATAAACCAGCCAAATCCATATGGGTAACTACCTCCTGTTGAGAAGGATGCCGGCTGAAGTGCTTCCTGGAAGGTGCTCTGTTTTACAATGAGATCTGTACGTAAGGCCTGATCCCATAAATATAAATCCTCTACCGATGCATATATGTTTCCATCACCATAAACCCCATCAATATGAAAAAGATCATCGGGTATGCGTCTGTCGTTTTCAACGCGAAATCCCCGTACCTGATCTGCTGGAGTTTCAGGCATCTTAATATGATATAGATAGGTGTTTTTTAAACCGGCGGGATCAATGATGTACTTTTGAATAAAGGCATCTAACGATGATTTGCTGATCTGTTCGATCAGTATAGCCAACAGCACATAATTTGTATTGCTATAATTCCAACTGCTGCCTGCTGGAAATTCCTGCTTTGGTTGATATTTCTGCAAGAGTTGCAAAAGACTGGCATTTGTAAGTGTATCTACCGGTGTTCTGTTGTCCATATACACTGTCCAATAGTCAGGTATACCACTGGTGTGTTGCATCAGATCGCGAATGCGCACATCTGAATATGGAAGTTCAGGAATATACTTTTTTACATGATCGTCATAGTCGAGTAGCTTCTGCTCGTATAGGATCATAGTGGCTACACACAGAAATTGTTTGGAGATCGAAGCCAGATTGAAACTGGAATGCGTGGTGAGCGGAGTCTGGTTAGCTAAATTCGCCGTTCCGAATGCTTTGCTGTATATCACCTTCCCATCTTCTGCATATAGCACAGTGCCGTTGAAGCGATCCGTGTGATATAAATATGTCAGGTTTTTGTCCAGTGAGTCAACAAATGCACTAGATTGACCGTATGAAGCAAGCGAAATCAGGAATAGGATTAAACCTGTTAAAAGCCGCATATTAATTCTTTAAGCCTTAAAGGTAGCGGAATTCTGTGTGCGCCCCAATTGGCTTTGAAGTATTGCGCTTAAGGTCGCTTTTTCCTGACTTGATCCTTTTGCAGATTGTACTGTATGATTTCGCGGATCAGAGGTAAGGGCAATTCCTCATCGTGTTGAAATTGAATGGTTCCCTTGCCTGAGGTGGTGTACCCCTGAAATTTTTGACTCCACTGTGCTCCGCCTGGCGCGGGAAATATCGATACGTGGTTCTTGAACCCGGCAAAGTAGATAAAATACCCATGCTGTTTAAAAGCCGGAATATTATAACTGATGCCCACTTTGGCATCCGGTGCTTCTGCTTTAATTAAGCTTTGAATAACACGAAGTCTGTCCTGAACTAAACCTGGTTGGTCTGCGAGGTATTCTTCTAAAGTTGCGTATTTCTTTGTAGCCATGCTAAGGAGAAATTAATACATAAACGAATCAGCAGTCCATGCGCCTACCTCTTTATTGAATTTATATGCGCAGGTATCCCGCATATCATTTTTTAGTAAAGGTGATATCCGCAAATTTTGCCCAGGTGTTTTCCTGAGTGAGATACACACTGGATGAACGCCAGGTTTGCGCAACCGGATCGTAGGTAAAGGTATTTACCATCTTCCCCTCCGGATAATCAAAGTGCAACGGAATCGAATAGTAATCTCTGATGCCATAACCAAGCGACTGTGAAAAAGCAGCTCCGAAATTATCTATCCAATGCACGGAATAATGATTTTCATCACAATTATAGCCGAAATAGATATGTGCGTCATATTGAGGTATCTGAGCAGTGTCTTT
>JAYRVB010000462.1:0-2080 GCA_041918775.1 Chitinophagales bacterium | reverse complement strand
GAAGGAGATCTGGTAAAACTGGATATCAAGCTCAACGGCGAACAGGTAGATGCATTCTCCGCCCTGATCCATCGCGATAAAGCTTATGATTTCGGTAGCAGACTATGTCAGAAATTAAAAGACCTGCTTCCGCGTCAACAATTCGTGATCGCCATTCAGGCTGCCATTGGTGCTAAGATCATTGCACGTGAAACCATCAGCGCGATGCGTAAAGATGTTACTGCTAAATGTTATGGTGGTGATATTTCTCGTAAGCGCAAACTCCTGGAAAAACAAAAGAAAGGAAAGAAACGCATGCGTCAGATAGGTACGGTAGAAGTACCACAGGAAGCTTTTTTAGCCGTATTGAAATTGAATGAATGATCCTGCAGGTCTGACATAAGTTTACCACATCATCACATCGCCAATATTCGCATTCGCAACATATGACCCTGATACTCGACGGAAAAAAATTAGCTCATCAAATTCAGGATGAGATCAGGGCTGATATTGAACGTATAAAGGCTGAAGGCGGTAAAATACCACACCTTGCGGCCGTGCTCGTTGGCAACGACGGAGCCAGCACCACCTATGTGAACAGCAAGATCAAACTCTGCACCGCTGTGGGCATGCAAAGCACATTCATTCATCTGGATGAAAGCACAAGTGAAGCCGAATTACTTCGCGTAGTGCATGAGCTCAATGCAAATGCTGATATAGACGGATTCATTGTGCAACTCCCATTGCCAAAACACATTAATGAACCAAGGATCGTTGAAGCTATTTCTCCGGATAAGGATGTAGATGGATTTCACCCGGTTAACCTGGGTCGTATGCAATTGGGCTTACCGGCATTTATTTCGGCAACACCGGCAGGAATTATCACGATGTTAGACCGATATCAAATTGAAACAAGCGGCAAACATTGCGTGGTCATTGGCAGAAGTAATATCGTGGGCACACCTATGAGCATTTTATTATCGCGCAATACCAAACCCGGAAATTGCACGGTGACGATATGCCATAGTCGCACACAAAACATAGCAGAAATTTGCAAAAGTGCCGACATCATTATTGCCGCATTAGGAAAACCCGGTTTTGTGACCGCCGATATGGTGAAAGAGGGCGCAGTTGTGGTAGATGTAGGCATTTCCCGCATTCCTGCTAATAATGAAAAAGGCTATGCCATCATGGGTGATGTAGATTTTGCTTCGGTTGCGCCAAAATGTAGTGCCATTTCACCTGTGCCGGGAGGGGTTGGGTTAATGACAGTGGTGTCATTACTGCTCAACACGATGCAGGCTGTTAAAAGTAAAAGATAAAGTATCCACGCCGCTATGCCTTTATGAAATATTGGCAAGCATAGCACATTGGCGTAATAAATAATTACCAATAAACATTTATACTACATCGATCAGGATATGCAGTTGCCGGTAATGGAACAATTTTATACCATTCAGGGTGAGGGTGCTCATCAGGGCAAAGCTGCGTACTTTGTGCGACTGGGTGGTTGCGATGTAGGCTGTGTGTGGTGTGATGTGAAAGACAGCTGGGATGTTGCCAAACATCCATTGGTTGATATTTCGGCAATAGTGGAAGCAGCAAAAAAACACCCAACCAAATTAGTGGTGATCACAGGTGGAGAACCTTTAATGCATAATCTTTCCGCACTAACCGACCAATTCAAACAAGCAGGATTTGCCACACATCTGGAAACAAGTGGCGCACATCCACTGAGCGGCACCTGGGATTGGATCACCTTCTCCCCAAAAAAATTCAAAGCTGCACTACCGGAAGTTGCACAAATGGCACACGAATTAAAATGTGTGATCTTTCATCCTTCCGATTTTGACTTTGCTGAAACACACGCAACAACAGTGTCCGATACATGTCAATTGTTTCTTCAACCGGAATGGAGCAAAAGAAATGCTATGATGCCGCTGATCGTTGATTATGTGAAAACACACCCGAAATGGCGTGTCACTTTGCAAACGCACAAGTATTTAGACATCCCATAAATTACATGCGAGACATCCTACCTGTTTGAGTATCACTCAATGCATTGTAGCCCCCTCAGCAATCCCCATTGACTGATTGTATG
>JAYRVB010000461.1:0-1916 GCA_041918775.1 Chitinophagales bacterium | reverse complement strand
GCGCAGGATGGAAAGAAATTCAGTGCCCAGGAATATTTCACTCAATCGCGTTTGATTTCCACCACTTAACATGATGCCATCACAGGTGCGAATGCGCTCGAGAAATTCTTTTTTCTCTGCTTCTTTCTGCCTGCGGATATTCATAACCCGTGCAGCCTTACAACCCAATGTACCAAAGGCTTCTGTATATTCCTTTGCGATTTGTTTCGGGATGCCTGAAGCAGTAGGAATGATCTCCAATACAGTGTCTTTACCCTTCATTTCAGTAAGAACCCTGCGCAACACTTCCAGTTTCTCATGCTCAATGGAATCGCGGTGTTCAGCTCCGCCGACTGCTATTAATTTCCCTTTGGGGGTGCTCATGGCGCAAAAATAGAAATAGGGACCATATTCCAATCAGATGTTGTGCACACATGCACATACCTGAGCATGGTGCAAGGCGACATACTGATCTGAAAAGACCAACGTAGGTCTTATGCCAAAAGGTCTCAGTATGGAATGGCTGCAATGATAGCGGCAACCTCTGCAAAGGCCTGCTCACCCTTTATTACGTAGCGTTCAGCACCATGTTGAATGGTTTGCAATGCAAGACCATACCGCTCCTGACTGGAAAGCATGATGACGTGCACATCCTTGTTCAATTTGCGGATCACGTCAAGAATTTGCAGGCCGTTCATGGCATCCTTATACACCGAATTCAAATAGTAATCAAGAACTATGACATCCGGATTCACATGCAGTAAGGCCTTAATACAATCCTCTCCGGTAGAAAAAGACCGCACGTCCAATTGGGGGTTGCCGGACAAATGCTCGTGCATCATGTTGCTGTGCATGTCGTCGTCATCAACAACGAAAATAATTCTACGGGAGGTTTCAGACATAGTGGTGTGTTTAAACAAAAATAGGAAAAATGCCCCGGAAGTAATACTTTATCAGTTACACTGACCACATAATTTTCCCTATATTAGCCCCAAAGCAAACACATGAAGATCCTTTCCACTGCTGTAATGAAGGGCCCGAACTATTGGAGCATTCGCCGCCACAGACTGATCGTGATGAAGCTCGACCTCGAAGAATTGGAGGAAATGCCTACCAATAAAATTCCGGGGTTTCGTGAGCGACTGGAACAATTGATCCCCAGCCTGTATGAGCACCGCTGTTCTGAAGATCATGCAGGTGGATTTTTTAAGCGCGTGGATGAAGGCACATGGATGGGCCATGTGGTGGAACATATCGCTCTCGAATTGCAAACACTCGCAGGACTGGAAACAGGATTCGGACGCACCAGAAGTACATCCACAAAGGGCGTGTACAATGTGGTGTATTCATATCTCGAAGAACAAACAGGTATCTATGCCGGAAAGATCGCTGTCGAATTATGCGCATCGCTGGTGAAAGGCGAATTCTATGACATCGCGCCGCATATCCAGAAAATGAAAGAGATACGCGAACGCGAACGATTAGGCCCATCTACCGGCAGCATCGTGGAAGAGGCCATCAAACGCAACATTCCTTACATACGATTAAATAAACGCAGTCTCGTACAATTGGGCTGGGGTATCAACCAGCGACGCATCCAGGCAACAGTGGCAAGTTCCACATCAAATATTGCCGTGGAAATTGCCTGCGATAAGGAAGAAACCAAAAACTTATTACAACAATTAAATATCCCCGTTGCAAAAGGCGGGAGTGCATACGATGAAGAAGACCTCGAAGCGATTGTTCGTCGCATCGGATATCCGATCGTGATCAAACCGATTGATGGAAATCATGGTCGCGGCTCTACTATGAATATTAAAAATTGGGAAGAAGCAATTGCTGCATTGAAAAAATCCAAAGAAGTTTCGCGCTGGGCAATCGTAGAACAATATATTGAAGGTTACGATTATCGTTTGCTCGTGATCAACTATCAGTTT
>JAYRVB010000460.1:0-2960 GCA_041918775.1 Chitinophagales bacterium | reverse complement strand
AGCTCTTCGCAAATGCGCTTCCCATAATGTGTAGCCTGTCGCGTGCCAACGATGCCCAGCACCTTAACTTTATTTAACGACACATTACCCCTGTAATATAATACCGTTGGCGCATCAGCACATGACAATAATCGTTTGGGATAATCAGGGTCGAGATAGGTGATACACTGCACATCGTGTGCTTCCATGAAGCGCATTTCAGCATCCACACGGGCAAATACCGTATGCGCCCGAATGGCATCTGCCAGGGCTTCTCCAACGCCCGGCACCGCTAATAGTTTTGAACGCCTGGCCGAAAAAACGGCCTCTGCACTTCCGCAATAACTCACCAGATTACGCGCCAATATAGGCCCGATGCCCGGTATGAGGGTAAGGGCAATATGATGATACATTATTTAGGGTTAAACGTATATTTGTGAACAATATTCCTACAAATCAAATCAAATGATGCGCTACTTGCAAACCTTTTGTGCAACCATTTTATGCACTATTTTTTCAATAACCGCTTACAGTCAACAAATACTTGGCGATACTTATAAAAGACCTGCATATGAATATCGCAGTGAAAAAAATCCATATTACTGGAAGAACAAAAAACCATACGATGGGTACTGGCAGCAGGATGTCGATTACAGCATAAAAGCGCGCATCGATGAAAAAACAAATGTGATCAGTGGGGAGGTTGTCCTTACCTATTATAATAATTCACCCGATCCGCTGCCCTTTGTATATTTCCATTTATATCAGGAAGCGTTTCAGCCGAACAGCTACGTATCTGATCTGAATGAGTCGAATGATGAAAAGCCTTCTTTCGGCGAATATGAAGCAGCAGGAAAAGGTTGTGATGTGACGGAAGTGATGGTGAGTGCACGCAATGGCAGGAATGTTACGGAAACGACCACACTGGTGCAGGATTTTACCGTGTTGAAAGTGATCCTGCAGCAACCGATACAACCAAATTCGAGCATTACCTTCCGTATTCCGTTTGATACATATTTTGATACCGGATCACTGCGCAGAAGGATGAAAAAATTCAAGTCCGGTGATTTCACACATTATGATGGCGTGCATTGGTATCCACGGATATGTGTATACGACAGGAAAATGGGCTGGGATACCGACCAGCATTTAGGTAAGGAATTTTATGGCGATTATGGCACCTATGCCGTGGAGTTGGACTTCGCGAATAATTACATCGTAGAAGCTACAGGCTGGCTCGAAAATGAAGCGGAAGTGATGCCAAAATCGCTCCGCGAAAAACTCGATATCCGCAACTTCGCAGGCAAGCAATGGGAATCACCTGCGTCGACCATCATTCCTTATGTGGAAGGTGAACGCAAAGTATGGAAATATTACGCCATCAATGTACACGATTTTGCCTTTACCGCCGATCCGAATTATCGCATTGGAGAAGCTTCTGTAGTGGTGAACGGTCAACAGATCCGCTGTATCGCCCTGGCTCAGGAAAGTCACGCGGGTTTTTGGCAAAACGCTGCAGATTATGCTGCGGCCACTATTCGTGTGTTCAGTGAGGATTTCACGCCCTATATCTGGCCAAAGATCATAGTGGCGGATGCACGTGATGGTATGGAATATCCGATGATCACGCTTGACGGTGGGTATGATCCTTCGTATCGCGATCTGTTTGTGCATGAGATAGGCCACATGTGGTACTTTGGTATGGTGGGCAATAACGAAACTTATCGCGCTTTCATGGATGAAGGATTTACCCAGTTCATTACTTCATGGGGATACCGGAAAATTGATGGGGACTACTACATTAAATTTCCCGAACGAAATAAGTACCGCGCAAAATTCAAAGAGCCTGATCCTATTATGATGGGTGAGGTGTTTTATGCCTATATCGAAGATGCATCACGCCAAAATGATGCAGCATTGAATACACATTCTGATGCCTTTAATTCGGCATTAGGACATGGCGGCGGCTATCGCCATGTATATTACAAAACGGCAGTTATGCTGTGGAATTTGCAGTATGTGCTCGGTGATGAACTCTTCCTCAAAGCCATGCAGCATTATACCGAAACTTGGAAACTTTGTCACCCATATCCGGAAGATTTCCGCAACAGTATTATTCAATACACGCATGTCGACCTCAACTGGTTTTTTGATCAGTGGATGGAAACGACAAAGAACATCGACTACGGTATTTGCAAAGTGGATAAAGGTGCAGGTGTTAATGTGGATGGACAACAATTGCAAACCTACGACATCACTTTTCATCGGGAAGGCCGCATGCAAATGCCTATTGATTTCATAGCGATATTGGAAAATGGGGATACCATGCGTTATCATATTCCGAACACCTGGTTCAATAAGTATGAAAATACTTCGGTGCCCGAAGGACGTTTGGATCGTACCTATTTTCAAAATACCATCGTGTTACCAAAATGGTATGGATGGGATAAATTGAATGATACTTATGTGGCAACGATCACCACCACACAAAAAGTAAAAAATATCATCATCGACCCGAGCGATCGCCTCGCTGATGTTAACAAACTGGATAATAGTTGGAAGTGTCCTGTGGACTGGGAATTTGATGCACATGTCGCGAATATTCCCGATTGGGATAATTATACCATGCGCTGGCGTCCGGATATCTGGGGAAATGCCTATGATGGGTTGAAGGTCGGTGTGCATCTGGATGGCGACTACTTTAAATACAAACACAACCTCGAATTATCGGCATGGTATAACACCGGTATACTACAAGGCATTTTATACGATAATACCTTTACGGCATTGGATCTGACAGACCTGACCGATGACTATGATCTGGTGCATTTTGATCTCAATTATAAGACAAGCACAGACAGGTTCCTGCCCATGTCTGATTTCATGTTGAATACGCGCTATCTGGATGGCGTATTTGTATTGGAAACCGGATTTGAAAAGAAACTGGGCAATGCAAATCGCGACCTCCTTCGTGTGTATGT
>JAYRVB010000459.1:0-3258 GCA_041918775.1 Chitinophagales bacterium | reverse complement strand
GCCAACATTTTTTATCCAACAGACAAAAATTGAATCAGGATTAGAAATTAATGAATCGCTTATCAATACATTTATTCAAGGAGGAAAATAAGCTTCTAGTTTCGCCATCTCAGCTTTCCAATGCAATCAATAGATTTGTTTAATTTTGTAGATGCGACTTATTACAATAATTCTGTTCCTCGCTGTAAGCGCATTGCATGCACAATCCACATTTTCGAAAACCCCGATTGGAGCATCCGGATGTTCGTTCTATGCACCGGGTGATCCACTGATCGATTCCTTTTACTCCGACGACAGCAGTATCGTGTATGCCGGTGAGTCGGAACTGGATAGTTTGCATTATTTCATTATTTGTGTGCAGTTAAAGGATAAGGTTGAGGGGGAAAATGAACAGGTATTGTTTCTCGAGCAATACATGGATCTGATGAAAAATAATTTTGGGGTCGTGGCAGCCGTCGGCTATGGTCGTGGGCACACCCTTGATGATAATCCGGCCGCTCACGGCATCATCGATTTCTGGGAAGATGAGTTTGGGGATTCGTGGAGTGTAATGGGGTGGATAGATGGCCGGTATTTAGCTATATTGGGCGTTTACGGGCCGCCGACCAACAGAAATACCACGCGCGAAAGCTTCTATATGAACGGGTTTCGTTTCCCGGGCATGTAGTCCCGCCACAGGGTGTTTTGAGTTAACAATTAATTTACCTACATTAGTCCTATGAAGCACCTCCTCTTGTGCGCACTAAGCGTGTGTACCCTATCACTCCATGGCCAATTGGTCATCAATGAAGTGGCTCCCAATAACGCCAAGCTCTATGACGATGAGGACAATACCTATCCCGACTGGATAGAGATCATGAACATTGGCGTATCATCCGTAAACCTTGCAGAATATGCCCTGACGGATGATATGGATACCTGGGACCAATGGTTGTTACCGAATCTGGTATTAGCCGCAGGCGATAAAGTTGTGGTTTTCGCCAGTGCAAAAAACCGGGATTGTTTTGGCTGTGGAGGAACGGTTACGGAGATGCATACCAGTTTTAAGATCAGTTACGGCGAAACAGTGGCTTTGTACGATCCACTTGGTAATCTGGTAGATAGTGTGACCATTCCCAATATGCAGGCAGGGCATTCCATGGCGCGTATTCCGGATGGGGCAAGTTGGTGTTATTCTGACGATCCGAGTCCTGATGTAGCGAATAGCGGCACATGTTATACCGGTTATGCAGCAGAACCGGCCTTTAATACGCAACCCGGATTCTATACCGGGAGTGTAGATGTTACCGCCAGTGGCGCAGAGGTGCGCTATACAACAGACGGCGACTGGCCCGGATTTGGATCTACATTATATGCAGGTCCGATCACTGTTTCAGCAAATACCGTCATTAAACTCACCAATATAGAAGCCGGCAAGTTACCGAGCAGAACCGTTACCGGCAGCTTCTTTATCGATGAGCCTACCCTGCTTCCTGTGGTGAGTATCAGTTCCAATTCATGCGACATGTTTGATGAAGGTCCATCGTGTATCGCCGCTTATGATGGTGCAGATGGCTGGGAGCCGGATAATCCGCAAATTCCGGCTGCAGTGGAATATTTTACTGCCGACAAAGTGCAACAATTCGAAAAACGCATCAAGTTTGAAACCGCCGGAAACTCATCTATCTATGTGTATCCACAAAGAGGGATGCAATTTACCTGCGATGAGGATTTCGGTGAGACCAGCGAATTTGACTACAATATTTTTTCAATGACCAAACCCGGACTTGACACATTGAATGGCTTCCGGGTTCGTGCAAACAATGACTGGGGCAATAGTGCAGCACGTATGAAAGATGTGGTGCATAATCGCATTGCCTTACCTACGCATCTCGTAGTGCCTGCGTATCAGCATGTGGCTACCTTCATTAATGGTGAATATTGGGGACATTATTCTGCCAGAGAAGAACTCGACGCGTATTTTCTTCGCAACAATTTAGGTGTGGATCCTGACAAGGTTGACATCATCCGCTCAGGTGCCGGTGAAGACGTGTGGGATATCGCAGAAGCGGGCACCATAGTAGCCTATAATAACCTTTCTAATTTCTTCAATACGCATAATATGACCAATCCTGATCATTATGCGGAGGCACTTACCTTAATTGATAAAGAAAACTGGGTAGATCATTTTGCCACACAGATCTTCATTAATAATGATGAGATGGCTTATAATATCCGTTGCTTCAAATCCTATGAACCCGATCTGAAATGGAAATTCATCCTGTGGGATACCGGAGCCGGTGGTGAAGGAGAAACCATCAACAGCATTCAATCCCTGCTCAGCTATCCATATTTGTGTGATGAGATCAATATGATGAATGACCTGATGGATAATGCAGAGTTTGAACTGTATTTCATCAATCGCTATGCCGACCTGATGAATTATTATTTCACCTGGCCGCGCATTGAAGGCATCATCGATAATAGTAAAGATGAGATAGAAGAAGAAATACCTGCACATAAAGCACGTTGGGGAACACCTACACCTTCTGCATTTAACAGTGGGGTGTCCGAACTGAAAGGATTCTTTGATAATCGCGCGTATTACCAGCGCAATGAGATCAATAGCTATTTCGGATTGGGTGGTCAGGTAACCGTAACCCTCGAAGTTGAGCCCGCAGGTGCCGGTTATATTCAGATCAGCACGATCGTACCTTCTACCCTGCCTTGGTCGGGCGTGTATTTTGACGATGCCCCTGTACAGGTGACGGCTATTCCGAATCCGGGCTTTACTTTTTCGCACTGGGACGATAACGCGTTCATTACAGATGAAAGCCTTATCGGATTTTTAGCAGATATCAGTGAAACCACCACCTTCACCGCCAATTTTACCGGTGCGGCCGTAACAGAAAATCCGATCGTGATCAGTGAGATCAACTTCAATAACGATTCTACACTCAACGCAGGCGATTGGGTAGAATTGCACAATGTCACCGATGTAGATGTATATCTTGGTGGGTACACATTTGGCAATGAGATATTTTTCAATAAATATGTGTTGCCACAGGGCACCATGATACCCGCAAACGGCTATCTGGTTTTAGTGCAGGATACTGCACAATTTCATTCCATTCATCCTGACGTAGATAATATCCTCGGGCCATTCTCTTTCAGTTTGCAAAATGAAGGTGACTCACTTACACTGCAAAATGTGGTAGGCACCAATTTGGTGGCTTTCCGTTTCGATGACGTGCGTCCATGGCCGTATACAGCAGATGG